>NZ_JBMBTE010000042.1:0-44162 GCF_048897285.1 Rhodococcus sp. O3 | reverse complement strand
TGCGTTCGAGATTCGCGACGGCCTGCGCCAGGTCGTCGAGCTGCTGTTTGCCCTCGTACGCGCTCGACCGTTGCAGCGCCTCGAGATTCGCGCGGGCCTGCTCGAGTTCCCGCTCGGTCTCGGCGAGCTGCTGCTCGACGCTCGCACGTTCGGTCCCGGACCGCAGCCGGTCCGCCGCCGCGGCGTGCAGCGTCTCGATCCCGGCGTCGACCGCCGCCAGCCGCGCCGCGACCTGCTCGACGTCCGCCCGCGCCTGCTGCCGCAGGTACTTCCCGTACACCGTGACGAACCGCTGCGCTGCCTCGTCCGCCGCCGACAGCGACTCGAGCACCCGCGCGACCTCCTCCATGTCGGAGAACGAGCGGGCCGCCTCGAGCACCAGCCGGTCGTCCAGCGGGCGCAGACCGTCGGTCAGCGCCTGCGACAACCCCTTCGGGTCGAGGTTCTTCGCCAGCTGTGGCCGCCGCAGCGTGAGGATCAGATTGATCAGCTGCTCGTAGCGTTGCGCGCCGAGCCCGAACAGCCGCGCGTCGATCGCCGCCCGGTAGTCCACCGGCCGATCCGACACCGCGTCCGCGCCGACCTCGTCGATCAGCTGCTTGCGGGTCAGCGGCCGATCCTCGGCGTCGAGCAGCGAGAAGTCCACTCCGACCCGGCCGTCGACGACGAAATACCAGCGGGTGACCTTGTCGTTGCCGCGGGTGGCGCGCATCCCGATGCCGACCGTCACGGCCTCCGGATCGTCGCGGTCGCCGCGGCAGAACTCCATCCACACATACGAATACGCGCTGTCCTGCCCGCGGTAGAGCAGGTTCGACCGCATCGTGCGTTCCTCACCGGCGAACGGATTCAGGCGGCGCGGCTCGATCCGGCCGTCGAACACGAACGGGAACAGCACCTCGAGGGCCTTGGTCTTGCCCGACCCGTTCGGACCGCGCAGTACCAGGCGCCCGTCGGCGAACGAGAACTCCTGGTCCCGGTAGTCCCACAGGTTGATGATCCCGGCCCGTGTCGGCCGGAAACGGGCACTGCTCATGACAACTCCGCCTCGCTCGAGTCTCCCGGATACAGATCGATCTGCGGGTCCCGCTCCCGGACGGTGACCGTGACCCCGCGGTAGCGCGCCAGCGCCGGCAACGCCAGCACCCCACCGGGCACCCGCACCACCAGCCGCAGCTTCTCCAGCAGATCCAGCGCCGCCGCGGCCAACCCGGCCGGATCCGCCTGCCACTGCGCCGCGAACGTGCGCCCGTAGGCGTCGACGAGCTGCCCGACCGTCGAGGCCAGCCAGCCGTCCTCGATCAGCGGATGCAGCGCCGCCGGCCGTTCCTCGGCCGGCTCCGGCAGCGGATCGGAACCCGACCCTGCGCCGTCCTCCACGACGAGCGCCGCGAACACCCCCGCCGCGGGGATCGCCGCATCCACCGCCGCCACCAGCGCCTCGTGACCGTCCGCGGGCAACGGCATGCGCAGCAGCCCGTCGTCCCCGTCCTCGAGCACCCGGACACTGATCTCCCCGGCCAGCAGCAACGCCAACTGCGCCACCGACCCGGTACCGGGAAACCGCAGGTCCGACAGGCGGCCCGAGGAATCCACCAGCGCCACGCCCTCGGCGCGACGCTCGGCGACCAGACCGGTCAGCAACTCCACATCCGCCGCGGTCCGCGGCAACGCCAACTGCAACGCCTCCGCGTCGTCGAGTTCCTCCGCGTACAGCACCGGCCGCTGCACCAGCGCGCGGCGCACCCGCCGCGCGACCTCCGCCGCCGCGACCGGACGCTCCGGATCCGCCGGGACGCCGCCGTCGGCCAGCAACCCGCGCACCGACCGCAGATGCTGCAACACCCGCGGCGGCCGCAACAACGCCGTCACCACCGCCCGGTCGATGTCGTACAGGGCCTCACCGACCTCCGGATCCGACGCCCACCGGCCCGCATCCCCGTCGGCCAAGGTGATCGCACCCCGCGTGCACAACCACGCCACCGCATCGACGAACGCGTCCCGGTCCGCGGCCCGGTCCGCCGCCAGCTCCACCCCGTCGACCTGCGACGCCTCCGCCGCCACGTGCTCGGCCAGCTCGGACAGGCTGATCTGGTTGCCGGCCCGCCCCAGCGCCGCCAGCGCCAACGCCAGATACGCGTAGCGACGCCGATCGAACGGCCGATCCGACACCGTCGACGTGCCCGCACCCGGGTCGAGCCGATCCGTGACCGTGAACAACCGGGCCGTCGTCTCGGTCACCTCGAGCCGATACCCGAACACCTCGAGCAGATCGGCGCGCAACTCCGTCGCCCACCGCCGCACCAGCGGCAGCGCATTCGGATCCGGATACGACACCGTCACCAGATGGTGAGTGAGAATCAACCGCACCGCCCGCTGGAACGAATCCAGCTCGAGCGACGGAATGCTCCGCGCCTTCACCGCACGTCCACCGACAGACCGTCCAGATGCAACCGGCCCCGCGCCGTGTGCACCACCATCGACTCCGCGCTCGGCGTCAACGTCAACGTCACCCCGTTCCCCGAACCCGTCGCCGAATGACCCACGCGCGCACTGATCGGCACCCGCGCCGACAACGCCGCATCCAGCAGACCCAACAGCACCTCGGTCTCGGCCTCCGACAACTCCCGCTCCCGCACACCCCCGGTGGCCAGCGACGCCGCGGCCGCCGCGCGGCGACGCTGCGCCTCGAGCTGCACCTCCCGCAGCCGCCGGATCCCGGACTCGTTCCGCACCACCTTGCCCGGCGCCCCCGCCGACGGGGTGCGGCCCGTCTCGGCGAGCGTCCGGGAGATCTCCACCGGCGGCGCCTCCCACCACGACATCCCGATCGGCACCGCCTCCGCATCCGCGTGCGGCATCGCGAAATGCCGCGGCCGGCCCAGATCGAACACCACCCCGAACAGGGCGTGCGCCGCCTCCTCGCTCGGCGCGGCCGCGAACCACCCCGCCAGGTGCCGCAACTGCGACTCCCGGCTCACCCCGCCCTTGCGGGTCTCGGTGACACGCCGCAGCAACGCCAGCACCGCGGCGATCGCGCTCATCGTGCCCTCACGCAACCGATCGGCCTCGCTCGGCGCCGATCCCACCCCGGCGAACCAGTGCTCGATGCCGCGCCACCGCGACCGCCAGTCCGCCTCCCGCTCCTCGACCGGCAACAGGACCCGTTCGTCGTGTGCCGCGGCCCGCGCCAGCAGCTGCTCGACACCGGTGTCCTGCACCCGCTCGAGCGCGGCGGTCAGCTTCGGCGCGAACCGCGCCAGATCCGAACTGAACTCGCGCATGTGCATCAGCAACGCGTCCTTGTGCGCCAGGAACACCTCCGGTGTGATCTCCGTGGTCCGCACCATGTCACCGAGCACGAGATAGAACCGGGCCGCGCGTTCGGCCATGTCCGACAACGTCGCATCGAGCCGCGTGAGCTTGCGGATGACCAGCTCACCGTCACCCGCCTCGTTCGCCGCCGCGAGATCGGTCAGATCCGCCAGCAGATCCGCCAGCGCCAGCCGCGACAGCGACGCATCCTCCCCGCGGCCGCTCAGCACGTCCTCCACCGCCCGGAACGCGTGATAACCGGGCCGGGTGAACTGATACACGAAATGCCGGTTCCGGTACTCGGCGAGCGTCGCCGCCCGCGTCCCGTCGTAGCTGCGCTCGAGCAGACCCCACGCGTGCAGCTGCTCGAGCAGCGGGGTGACGTCCTGCGCCGACAACGCCGCCGCCGGATCGTCCCCGCCGATCCGCCCGAGGATCGACGCGACCTCCCCGGCATGCAGCAACACCACATAGTTGGCGCGGGCATGGTCGAACGCCCGCAACACCCACAGATACTCGGCGCGCTTCTCCGCGGTCGCGAACGAGAACAGCCGCAGCCGCTCACCCCGCGCGATCGGGTCCTCGACCCTGCCGGGATGGGACTGCACTGTTTCACTCACCGTGACAGGGTAGGCGGACCGGGGCGCCGCACCCGCATCACCCGCCGACCGTGTCGGTCACGCCATCTCGAACTGCTTCCCGAGCGGCACGATCGGCCACGAGCCCAACTTTCGTAATCCGGCCCACAGGAACTGCCGATCCGTCGATCATGGAATGAGACCCCGGGCCAGCGAAAAGGCGTTGTCATGGGACACCCACGATGCTTCGAGACGTCGGTTTTCGCGGTCCGGTCGAAGCGTCCGGGTCGCGCGGTGGCACGCACCGCAGAGGCTGTCGGCCTCGCCGCGATGGCGCTGCTCGGCAGCATCGTGCTGGGCGTCACGACGACGGTGGCGCCGCCGGTGACGTTGTCGGCGACAACCGCGCTGATCATGGGCACCTCAACCGTCCCGACCCCCGACGACTACTGGGTCGAGAACGTGATGGACAAGTTCATCGTGCCGACTCATCCGGGGCAGACGATCACGCCCGTCGCGGTGACGACCCCCGAGGAGGGCTGGCCCCTCGGTGGAGTCCTGCGCGTCCTCGAATTCGTGCTCGGACCCCCGGAAATCTGGGGACCCGGTGCCCCGGGCTGGCCGGACGAGCCGTGGTGGAAACTTTCGGGGCTCTTCGATCGCACCCTGAACCAGTCGCTGCGGGCAGGGCTGGACGATCTGGAGCAGGCGATGGCCGCGCACGGCAACGACCATCTGGTGATCTACGGGTACTCGCAGAGCGCGATCCTGGCGAACATGGAGAAGCGCAAGCTCGCCGAGCAATATCCGGCAGGAACCCCGGCTCCCGATGTCGACTTCGTGCTCGGCGGGGATTTCAACGTTCCGAACGGTGGCTTCTTCGCTCGGTTCCCCGGCCTCTACATCCCGATCCTCGATTGGTCGTTCGACGGCCCCGAGCCGACCGACACCCAGTTCGACACGGTGGTGGTCACCCGGCAGTACGATTTCTTCGCCGACTTCCCGGCGTATCCGCTCAACCTCGTCGCCGATGTGAACGCGCTTCTGGGCTTCTTCTACGTGCATTCGTACCCGTTCGACGTCAGCCTGGCCGATCCTGCGGCGTCGTCGGCTTTCCAGGGCACCCACGGCGACACGAGCTACTACTTCTTCCCGACCGAAGACCTGCCGTTGTTCGGTCCGCTGCGCACACTCGGTGTCCCCGAATCGGCGATCGACGTGGTGGAGCCGACCGCCCGCGAGATCGTGGAACAGGGCTACGACCGCAGCATCCCGCCCTGGCAGCCCACCCCGGCACGCCTGATCCCTCCGTTGGACCCGGCGAAGGTCGCCGCAGACCTGACAGCCGCGGTCAGGGAGGCCGTCGGCAACGCCCCGGCCGTTCCGGGGAGACCGGCCACCGGCCCCGGCCGGCCGACACCGGTCGAGCCGGCGCCCTCGATCCCGCCGATCCCCGTACCGGACCCGACGAAAATCACCGCTGATCTGGTCGACACGGTCCGGGAAGGTTTCGACAACGCCCTGGCCTCCCTCGCGCAGTTCGACGCTGGGGAGTGAACCCCGACGATCAGCGCTGCACCGCCTTCGCGATCGTCACGAACCGGGTCACCCGATTGCGTTGTTCCGAGGTCAGCGCACCCCGAGCATTCTCGAGCGTCCGGCGCGCGCCGACCACCGACCGCACCACCACCCAGCCGCGGGCCCGGTCCTCGTCGAGCCCCCCGGCATCGACCACCGCCTCGAACCGGCGCACCAACCCACCCCGGACATCACCGGCCAGCTCGTCCCAGCGGTGCCACAACAGCGGCACCGGCTCGAAGTTCGGGTCCCCGGCCAGCGGTTTCGGATCGATCGCGAGCCACGGCAGACGGTCCCCGACCAGGATGTTGCCGTAGTGCAGGTCGCCGTGCAGGATCACCGCCGCGTCCTCGTCGGCCGTCAGCTCCCGCGCCAGCGCCGCGGCCTGCTCGACCAGCCGGTGCGGGATCGGAACATCGCGGGGCAGCCGTTCCAGGATCTCGGCCTCCCGCCCCATGTGCGCGGACAACCGGCGCAGCCGCGGGACCGCCGGACGGTGCAACCGCCGCATCAGCTCCCCGGCGATCCCGCACGCCTCCACATCCCACAACCCGGTCAGGTCCTCGGAACCGAGCCGCTCGAGCAGCAGCGCGCGGCGCGCGGGATCGGCCCGGACGAGTTTGGCCGCGCCGTCGCCGTGCCAGTGCTGCAGCGCCAGGTACTCGTGTGCGGACTCCTCGTCGGGGAAGCCGACCTTGAGGACGGCCGGGCCACCGGAGGCGTCGCGCACCGGCAGGACCCGCGACCGGTGGCCGTGGATCGCGGCGCCGTCCGGCGTCAGCCGCCACTCGTCGACGATCCGTGCCAGCAGACGCGGCGATTCGTCGACCCAGGCGGCCCACTCGGGGCCACCGTCCACGGCTTCGCGCGGGCCCGGGCTCACCCCGCGTGCGCGGGGACCGGTTCGGCCACCACCTGCACGGGTCGGTGCCCGGGATCCGGCGAGCGGAGGGGCAGCGGGTCGACGGTGATTGCGTTCGCCCCGGGTGCGAGACCATGGGCGCGTTCGAGAGCGCCGAGGGCGTCGTCGAGGCGGTCGAGCAGCGGTTGCAGATGCGGCAGGCTCCGACTGCACGAGGTCAGACCGAAGGCGATGGAGTCGTCGGTGCTCGTGCAGGTGATGTTCAGGGCCTGGCCGTCGACCGGAACGGAGAGCGGATACACCGCGTCCACGCGCGCGCCGTTCCAGTACAGCGGGTGCGCCGGGCCGGGCACGTTGGAGACGATCACGTTGAACGGAGGTCGCGGCAGCGCCCGGTTCCGGGTGAGCATGCCGACCGCCAGCGGGGCGACGCCGAGTGCGCTGGTGGCGAGCCGGGACAGCGTGGACATGCCGTGCATTGCGTCCTTGCCCTGTCCCATCGACGCGGACACCGCCGCGAGCCGCTCGGCGGGATCCGCGACGTCGGTGGCCAGATTGCACATCAGGACGCCGACTTCGTTGCCCGAGCAGCCCTTGTCGGGCCGCAGGCACACCGGCACCATCGCCACGAGCGGCTTGTCGGGCAGCTCGTCGTGATCGCCGAGGAACGCGCGCAGGGCCCCCGACGACATGGCGAGCACGACGTCGTTGACGGTGGCGTCGGCCGCTTTCGCCACCGCGCGCAGCCGCTCGAGCGGCCACGACCGGGCCGCGAACCGGCGGGTTCCGGAGATGGGCACGTTGATCATGGTGTTCGGTGCGGCGAGCGACAGGGAGCCACCGCGGCCGTGCAGCGCGCGATCGACCGTGCCGACGAGGGCCGGAACGAGACCGATCGCCTCCCCGGCGGCGGCACGGATCGTCTGCATCGCGGCCTCGGGCAGACCGAGTGCGGTCCCGGCGGTATGGGTGCGGCTCGGCGGCTCGATCGGTTCCCACGGCGCGGGCATGCCGGTGCGGTCCGGGTCCGGGCTCAGGGCCCGGCGCAGCAACTTCATCGCACCGACACCGTCGGCGAGCGCGTGATGGATCTTGGTGTAGACCGCGAGACGGCCGTCGGCGAGACCCTCGATGAGGTGCACCTCCCACAGGGGGCGGTGGCGATCGAGCAAGGTGCTGTGGAGCCGCGAGACCAGGTCCCACAGCTCGTCGAGGCCGCCGGGCCGCGGCAGCGCATTGCGCCGGACGTGGTACGACAGCGAGAACTCGCGGTCTTCCTCCCAGGCCCACTGGCCGAGCGTGCCGAGCGACCGCACCGCGCGCTTCCGCCACAGCGGATCGACGTGGTCGTCGCGGAGCGAGTTGGTGAACCGGGCGCTCAGGTCGGTGGCCGTCATGCCCTCGCGGGGCTGCAGAAGAATCAGGCCGCCCACGTGCATGGGGCGATCACGGGTCTCGCCGAGAAGGAACATCGAATCGGTGGGCGACATGGGTAGACGCATGTGGATGTGTTTCCTCCGCTCGGGTTACGAGCAGGTCGTGGCGGGTTCCCCTGCGACCCCGCCGGAATGTGCCCTCGAACCATGATTCACATCACAGTTGTGTGACGCGACACAATTTGTACGGCATCCGGGGGTGTTCCGCCAAACCGGAGGGTCCGATTCGGGGATCGGTGGGGTTTTCGTCCGATTCTGCTGGGTGGAGGGAGCTCAGGCGGCGGGCCGATCGGCGGGCTGGAACAGCTCGACCAGGTTGCCGGCGGGGTCGGCGAGCAGGATCTGCCGGCCACCCGGCCCGGCCACCACCGTGCTGCGGAACTCGACGCCGTCCCCGCGCAGGCGGGCGATCTCGGCGTCGAGGTCGCCGACGACGAGATGGATCCGGTTGCGGCCCGGATCCGCGAACTCCGCGGGCGTGGCGCGAGCACCCGAACTGGCCGGCCCGGACAGCAACAGCCGCAACGAACCCCGGATCACGTCGGCGAAGGCGGGTGCGGGGTTGGTGAGCACGGTGAAGCCGAGATGGCGGGTGTAGAAGTCGATCGCCGCGGGCACGTCGTCGACGAGGTAGCGGACGCTGACGTAATCGTCGGAGGTGGTCATCGGATACTCCCTGTCAGGGTCGGGCGGGTCGTGCTGGGGCGGTGAGAGCCTCGATCAGGTAGCGGATGCGGGTGTCGATCTCGGTGGCGCTGGCCCGGAAGGCCGGATAGGTGTCCTCGTCGGAACCGCCGGCCGCTGCCGGATCGGGGATACTCCAGTGGATCCGGCGGGTGTCGTCGTCGCCGAATTCGGGACAGACCTCCCGGGCCTTGTCGCACAAGGTCACGACCGTGCCGAACCGTCGGCCGGCGAGGGTATCGAGATGGCGGGGACGTCGATCGGCGATGTCGATCCCGAACTCCTCGCGCAGCACCCGCACCGTGTTGGGGTGCATGTCCGGTTTGGGCCGGGTCCCGGCGCTGATCGCCTCGACGCCGCCGTCGGTGCGCCGCCGCAGCAGCGCCTCCGCGATCGCCGAGCGGGCACTGTTGCCGGTGCACACGAACAGCACCTGTGCGGGTGCAGGACCTGGGATGGGCACGGGGGGTACGAGGGTGCGGCCCAGCGCCGGATGCAGTGCGGCGCCGGCGCCGGCCAGCATCTCGGTGCACCGGTCCAGGTCCAGGTGGTAGTAGCTGTCGCGGCCGTCGAAGCTGCTGCGGGTGGCCCGCACCAGCCCGCCGTCGCGGAGCAGGCGCAGATGGTAGGAGATCAGGTTCTGCGGCTCCCCGATCAGGGACACCATCTCCCGGACCCGATGGTCGCTTCCGGACAGGGTGGTCATCAACTGCCACCGCACCGGATGTGCGGCCAGCTGGACGAAGGACGGGACAGAGCGCGCCGACTCCATAACCCCAGGGTATCACCATTACATCAAACCAATTCGATGTAATTTCCGGGTTACGCGAGAACAATCAGGACGGGGCCGCACCCCTGGACCCACGGACCACCAACTGCGTCGGCAGCACGTTCCCAGCCGGTTCCACCTCGCCCAGGTAGGTCTGCCGCCCGAGCATCTCGATCGCGCGGGAGCCCGCATCCTCGGTGCGCTCGGCGCGCGTGGTCAGGGTCGGGGTTCACGGATCGGCTCCCGTGGCATCGACCGCCCCGCTTCCCGGCAGCGCAGTACGCTCGGTCATCGAAGGTTCTCCCCGAAACGAGGATGATGACCGCTCGTGAGGTTCGTGCAGACGCCCGCGGTGGTGCCGAACCCGGTGCTGCTGCCCGCGCACTGGTGACCGAAGTCGCCGAACTGTCGGTCACACGACACGCCGAGATCGTGCAAGCCATGATCGACCGGCTCACCTCCGAGATCGGCGCGATGTCCACGGATCGTCCGACCCGGAGCATGCTCGACCGGGCCGCGGAGGACGGCGTCGCCGTCATCACGCGGTTCCTGCGCGACGACCTCGACGAGATCGAGATCCCCGACGCGTCGTACGGTCTCGTCCGGATGCTCGCCCGGCAAGGACTTCCGGTCACGGTCGTGGACCGGAGCAATCGCCTCGCCCAGGACTGCATCCTGCGGTGGTGCCTCGAGGTGCTCGCGGGCCTCAGCGACGACGCGGAGGCGGTCATGCAGGCGGGCGTGGCGATCCTGACGAAACTGTCCGTCGGTATCGACGGGATATCCGAGCGCCTGCTCGCGGTGTACGAGGCCGAGCGCGACATGTGGCTGTTCAACCGCAACGCGTCCCGTTCCGCGCGGATCCACGACATCCTCGCCGGCCGCCCGATCGAGGTGACGGACGCCGAAGCCACACTCGGCTACCGGCTCGGTCAGCACCACCTCGGCGTGATGATCTGGACCGACGAGACCGAGACCGTCGACAACGAGCTGACCGAACTCGAACAGGCGGTGACCACCCTCGCGGACCACTTCGGGGCGGGAAGCCGGACGCTGTTCGAACCGTTCGACGAGCACACGGGCTGGGCGTCGATTCCGCTCGGTGGGGTCTCGCAGGTCGAATTCACGGAACTGCCCTCGATCGTCGCGAGCTGGGAGCGTCCGTTCATCGTTTCCTTCGGAGACCCGCAAGACGGAGTCGACGGGTTCGTCCGCACCCATCGGCAGGCCGCTCAGGCCAGATCGGTGGCGCAGGCCTCGCAGCTGCCGGGACCGCGATTCGTTCCGATCAGCGCGGTCGGTGCGGTGGCGTTGATGTGCCACGACCTCGACGCGGCCCGGTCGTGGGTCGGTGACGTCCTCGGGCCGCTCGCCGCAGACGATCTCGGCGCCGAGCAGCTACGCCGCACCGTGTACGAGTTCCTCTCCAGCGGAGGCAGTTACATCGCCGCCGCGGCCCGGTTGCACATGCACCGCAACTCCGTCGCCTATCGGATCAACAAGGCCGAAGAACTGCTCGGCCGGAGCGTGCGTGAATCCCGGCTCGACCTCGAGAACGCCCTGGCCCTGTGTCACTGGCTCGGCGCCGCTGTGCTCACCCCGTCGGCCGCGGCTCCCGCACCCGCCAGGTGAACGAAAATCCCGCCGACAACCCCCGTCCAACCGGCGGCCGCCGGAGAGCTCGGAACCGTGGCCCGGACGAACTCTCCGATCTCGGCGATTGCCCGCAAGATTCGGGAAACAGGTCGGCCGCGGCCTGAAGGACGTGCATCTGCCGACCCCGGACCTGCAGTTCGGAGTGCGCTACGGAGGATTCACCGGTCTGCGTGCCCACTGAATGTTGCTCCGGTCGGGCGGAGCGCACAGTGCCGTCGTCGCCCGGCACGCGGTCGGCGGCGTGACAGTCCTCACCGGAGGCCCCGAGCGGGACGAACCCCCATGGCAGAGCCGGACGAGGCCACGTTTTCTGTGCGGACAGCCCAGTGCTCCGCAGGCTTCTGTGTGCCGGCAGCCCGATGGAATCCGGACGGAGGCGACCTACCGTCGAACGAAGGTGATGACGGGAGTCCCGTCGTCACCCTCTCGATGGGGAAAGACGCAGCCGCGACGTGGTGCTCCGGCTGTGTCTCGTAGACGATCCCTAGCGCGGAAAGGACCTCGATGGCCGCCGACCTCGAACCAGTTCGCTCCGGCATGACCATCTTGCGGTGTGAGCACTGCGACACGCCCCTGGCACCTCAGACACCGAAGTGCTCCTCGTGCGGAAGCTCGGAACTCCGGTCGGTGTGTTGTTCCGGTGCCGGCTCGATCGTGTCCTGGAAAGTGCTGCCCCACGCAGCGAACGGGCGGCACCGCGACCAGGAGCCGGTCACGCTCGCGATCGTCGAACTCGACGACGGACCGTGGGTCTACTCGGAGATCGAAGGGTCGTTCCCCGATTGCGCCGACGCACCGGTGCGGGTGGAGTTGCGGTCCGTGTGCCCCGCCGAACGGTTCCCCGTGTTCGAGGTCTGCGCCGCCTGACTCCCCACGCCGGCCGCTCACACGCGGTGCCGGTCACTGCGCCGGGGGACGCTTCGCCTCCTCGCTGCTCTCGGTTCGTTCAGTGCTTTCGCTGGCCCTTTCGGTACTTTCAGGGGCCCTTACGCTTTCGGGGGCACGGAGGGCTCGGGTGGCCGTGAGCTCGGTCCGCAGTTCGGCGATTTCGGCACGCAGTTCGTCACCGCGCTCACGCGCGGCCGCCTCGGCGGCCGCCGAAGACGCGGCCGCGACGCGTGCCTGCTCGAGCCGATCGCGGAGGTCCGCGCTGCGTTCCCGCTCTGAGCCCAGTTCCGATTCGACGCGTTCCAGCGCGGCGGACTCCCTCTCGAGCGACGCGCGGACACGTGTGAGTTCGGCGCGCGTGGCCTGCAGGTCGGCGGACAGGCGATCGCGCTCCTCGGCGGCCCGCTCGAGAAGGTCCCGCGTTTCGGTGATCTTCGCGGTCAGCTCGGAGACGGTGCTCCGCAGTTCCGCGGTGATCTGCTCGTGCTCCTCCTGGGTATCGTCCAGCTGTTCCTGCCAGCGACGCAACGTCGCGGCGTGATCGTCGGTCACTCGGGCGAGTTCGGCGTGGTGCGCGTCCCGAAGCTCCCGCACCTGCTCGGCGTGGGCGGCGCGGGCGTCGGCGAGTTCGGCATCGACGGCGCTCACGGCTGCATCGGCGTTCTCGCGATCCTCGGTTGCCTTCGCCAGCTGCTCACGCAGGCGGACGATCTTCGCGTCCGCATCGGCCTTGACCTTCGCGAGTTCGGTGGACGCGCGGTTCAGCTGCGCTTCGAGCGCGGCGGGATCGGTGAGCTTGTCGAGGGCCGCAGTGATCTGTGCCGCGACGGCGTTGTACTGCTCGAGACTCGCCGCGGTCAACGCGCGCAGTGACGACACCGCTGCCGCGAGGTTGCTCGCGCCTTCGGCCGGATCTGCGGGGGACGTGAGTTCGGCGAGCTGGGCTGCTTCCTTGCGCTGCCGTTCGCGTTCGCGGTGCGCCCGCACCCGATCCGCGGGGGAGGCGTACTTGCGTGGCCGGCCGACACGCGGCTTCGACTCCTCGGCAGCGTCGTTCTCGCCCATTCTTCGACCCTTCAGCGTCATGAACACCATTTATATCGTTGCAACACAAGTAACGTAACACAAAATGAAATGAAATGAAAGTAGGAGAGGTTGTAAAACTGCAGGTCAGGTTGGGTGTTACCAGCGGCGTCATCGGATAGTTCGTCCCGACCACAGAAAAATTCGTTCCACGCATGCATAGATGCATACGTACGCATGAAAATGATCTGATCGTCATAATCCCCACTTATGACGATCAGACCGCAACGAGGATCGAAAAACTGGGTAGGGGTGGGGTGCCCCCGGCACCGCGGTGCCGGGCACCCCGCGGGTACCGGCGAGAAGGGTTCCTCGACCTGGGAAAACGGACGTGCGAGCGTCAGCTGATGTGCAGATCCGGCCATGGTGGCCGGCGGAGAATGGCGAGGGTGGCGATCGTAGCGGCGACCAGCCCGATCAGTTCGCCCACCAGTGCGATCCGGGTCCCGTCGACCGCCGCTTCCCAGCGGACCTCGCCGCCGTGCACGACGAAGACCCCCAACGGCTTCGGAACCGGCGCCGCGTCGGTGCGCCGGAACCGGGGGCGACGGAGGTCCGTCACGGTGATGATGGTGGTGCCGTCCGCCGTCTCGTGCGGTTCTCCGTAGACGCGGGCACCGGCGGTCGGCAGAGGATCGGCGACTGCGTGGATGTTCATGGCCCTCCCTCGAACTGTGGTGGGTTTCCGGTCGACACGCCGATCCACCGTCGCATCGGGCGGTGCTTCACCGCGGTGGATACGGTGCGTTGAGTCGGATGGGCCGCGGACTGGGACGAAGGGGAGTGTCACAGTGACGAAAGATGTCGGTGGCGCAGAACTGGTGTCCTCCGGCGTTCCCGCGCATCCCGGACCGGCCGGGGCGCCACCGACTCTCCCGGCCGGCGCCGAGGACGCGATGCGCCGGCTGCGCGAGAAGGCGTCCTCCGACAACACCCGTGCCGCGCACGCCGCCGACTGGGACAAGTTCGTTCGCTGGTGTGAGAGATCTGGAAACACCCCGCTGCCGGCATCGCCGGAACTGCTCGGCTGGTATCTCACCGAGAAGTCGGGCGAACTCCGTCCCGACGGCCGCTGGGCGTACGCGCCGTCCACTCTGGCGCGGTGGGTCGCGACGATCAACAAGGTGCACGCTCTCGCCGGCCTGCCGGTCCCGGGGCGGAACGAGACCGTGCGCGACCTGCTGCGGGGAATCCGGCGCAGCCGCGCGACCCCGGCCGCTCGGCGCACGCCGCTGCTCACCGAGGACGTGCGGGCCATCGTCGGGACCATGCGTGCGACCGCGACCGGGTTCGCGGACCGGGTCGCCGAACGTCGCGATTCGGCGCTGCTTCTGATGGGGCTCGCGGGCGCGTTGCGCCGCTCGGAACTGTGCGCCATCGCGGTCTCCGACGTCGTCGCGCACCGCTCGGACGGCCTCTACGTGACCATCCGCCGTTCCAAGACCGACCGTGACGCCCACGGCCGTGTCGTCACGCTGCCGTACGGCCGCGATCCGCAGACGTGCCCGGTGTGCGCGTACCGGCGGTGGCGCGAGGTGCTCGACGTGTGGGACGACGGTGGTCGCGCGGCCGCGGTGTCGTTGCTCGAGGACGCGGCGGACGAGCTCGGCGATCACCACTGCCGCGGCCTGGCGTCGAACACGGCCGGCCCGGACCGTTCCCTGTTCCGGCCGGTCCATCGCACCGGTTCGATCGGTTCGGGAGTGCTCACCGGCCAGTCGGTGCACTCGATGATCCAGCGACGGGCCCGTCAGGCCGGCTTCAGCCCGGAACTCGTGGCCACGCTCGGCGGGCACAGCCTGCGCGCCGGATTCGTCACCCAGGCGGTGCGCAACGGCGCCACGACGCAGACGATCATGACGCAGACCGGGCACGCCGACGAGCGGATGGTCGCGCTCTACAGCCGCCACCACGCCGGCCTCGTCGGCAATGCCGTCACCGAGCTCGGGCTCTGAGCGGAACCGTCACCGACCGCGTCCGACCGGCCGCCGCCACCACGACTCGTCCGCCTCCATGCGGGACCTCAGATGGTCGGCCGCGTCCGGATTGCGGAACGGTCCGGCCAGCAGATCCGCGTAGACGTGCGCGGGTGCGACGAACCGCAACCCCTCCCGCCGTTCCATCCGGTCGAAGACCACCGGCGTCCACGGGATCGCCACCACGACGTCCGCGGCGCGGTCGACCGGGCGCAGCCCCAGGGCGGCGGCGAACTCGTCCGGATCGTCGGCGTACACCTCGAGCAGATCCGTGGGTGCGTAGTCGGTCGCACCCACGCCGGTCAGGACATACCCGAGGTCGATTCGCTCGGCGAGCTGGGTCCGCACCGCATCGAGACCGTCGGGCGCGGCGAAACTGCGAGTGGCACAAGGCTTCCGATCGGCCGCCCAGGCTCGCAGCATCGGTTCCCACCGCACGGAGGTGATCGGGCCTCGGGGGATCCGGCGGATCAGCTCGCGTTCGGTGAGGACCTCGACCACCCGGTACGCGGCGCCGGTGGATGCGCCGGACAGCTTGATCAGCTCGGGAACCGACATGTCGCCGACATGGTCGGCGAGTGCCCGCACGACCCGCTCGGACGGCTCGCCGGTCAGCACGCCCGAAGGCCGGCCGGGCCCACGCCACGGATCCGCATCGGCACCGCGGTTACGCACCCAGATCGCGGGCCGGGCGGCGACGAGCGTGAGATTGCCGGTGGCGTCGGCGTAGGAGATGCCGTGCTGGTCGAGCTGGCGGCGCACCGGATCGGACAGGTAGTGGGCGCACACGAACCCGCGGTCGGACTCGGTGAGTTCGGCCGCGATCCGCGCGATGTCGCCGCTGAGTACACCGCGGGACGTGATGACGGAATAGGAGACGGAGTCGCCGTCGGGAGCGGTGACGAGAATGCGCTTGGGTGCCTCGGGGGAGCGGGCGCGGTCGGCGGTCACCGACCATCCGAGGGGAAGGCAGGCCTCGAGGCTCGCCACCGCTCGGCGGTAGATATCGATGTGGCGTTCGGGGCGAGGACCGACGACCTCGACCGACCCCGTGGAATCATCCGCAACAGTCACACCAACCACAGTACTCTCTCTGTCCGCAACGGAACGGCAAGAATTTCGGAATCGGTGTCCGTTGCGGGCCCTTGGTCACCAGGACGGCCCCGGGGGAGTCCGCTGCGCCTGTCGGCGCGGGGCAGGGGAGCCCGATGCGATAGTTTCGACGCCATGAGTGACAGTCTCGGTCGGTACGCGTTCATCCAGGCCACGTGGCATCGCAGCATCGTCGATCAGGCCCGGGTGGGCTTCACCGACGAGATGGTGGCGCTGGGGCATTCCACGGACTCGCTGGAGTTCTTCGAGGTGCCGGGCGCGTTCGAGATTCCGCTTCATGCCCGCCGGCTCGCGCAGACCGGGCGCTACGACGGCATCGTTGCGGCCGGGCTGGTCGTCGACGGCGGCATCTACCGGCACGATTTCGTCGCGACCGCGGTGATCGACGGCCTGATGCGTGTCCAGCTGGACACGGACGTGCCGGTCTTCTCCGTCGTGCTCACGCCGCACAACTTCCACGAGCACGACGAGCACATCGAGTACTTCACCCGGCACTTCGTGAAGAAGGGCGCCGAGGCTGCACGGGCCGTCGATGCGACGGTGAAGTCGCTGCGGTCGCTGCCGACCGAGTAGCGCTTCTCCCATTCCCGTTCCGTCTCGTCCGGGCGTTGATCCGGACGAGACGGAAACCCGAAATATCTCGAACTGATCACCCGCTCGGCGCGCCGCCCGTCCGAAACCCACACCGTCCTGAAACGTGTGATTCATGCGCCCTCGCAGTCTCCAACTGTGTCTCGCCGTCGGAGCGTTCGCCGCGGGATCGGCCCTGGCATCGACCACCACCGACTCGTTCGCGTTCATCACCGGTGGCAGCAGGGTCGGCCTGCTGTTCTCCGGCGGCGCCGTCGGAGTGACCCTGGGCGCATTCATCGCTGCGGTGGTCGCCTGGGGAATGCGGATTCGGTCGCACCGGGCGTTTGCGGCCGCGGTCGGACTCGTGTTGATCGGTCTCTCGGCGGCACAGTGGGGAGGCGAGTACGGGGTGTTCGCTGCAGCGTCCGGGGCAGGCCTGCTCCTCGGTGCCCTGGCCGGGACTGTTCCACCACTCGGCGCTGGACGCGGTCAGGTCGCTGTCGCAGCAGGAGCTCTCGCAGGGATCCTGTGTGCCGAACCTCTTGCGCGGCTGGGACGTGAGTCGTCGCCGCGCCGGTATGCCGACTATCTGCCGGCGTCGTCCGAGCCCGACGTGGTTCTCCTGGTGCTCGTCGCAGCGGCGGTACTCGCCGTGTTCGTGCTGATGTGGCAGGCGGACACCGGGACCGTCCCCACGGAAGATGCCCGGTTGCGGGGGAGGGAGTGCTCGTCGGGATCGTTCTCCCCGCGGTCTGGCTGATCCTGCACTGGCGTTTCGTCGGGGCGGTGAGCGGCCTGCACGGAAACACGGTGTTCACGGGCTGGTGGTGGGGTGGGCTGGCTCTGATTCCGGTCACCCTCGCTGCGGCCGCATGGATTCCGGGTCCGTCGGGCGCTGTGCTGCTCGCCGGGACAGCGGTGGCGTTCGTCGGTCCGAGCGAACTTGCGTGGTACACGGAGCAGTGGTGGACGCTGCTGATTCCGGCGGCGCTGGCCGCGCTCGGGTCGGTGGTGGGCATCCGGGTGCGCCGCCCGTGGTTCGGCATCGTCGGACTCGTTGTCGTGGCCGTGACCGGCCTGGTGGAGAGCCCACCGTGGGACAACATCCACCTGGTCGCCGTGCTCGGGGTCCTTCCCCTCGCGGCCGCGTTTCTCGTCGCCTCGTGTCTGCCGGCGGCGCCGACCATCATGATGACGGCACTCGCGGCCCCGGCAGCGATCCTCGTGCCCCTGTCTGCGAGATACGGGTGGACCGCATACGCGCCGCTGCAGGGAGAGGGGATCGGAACGACGAGCGGTAGTGGACATCGGGTTTCGGCAGTGGTGGTGGGTGTCTCGATCGTGGCGTTGGGCATGGGAATCGGTTGGTTGCGGCGACGTCCGGCCGGGCAGCCGAAAAGCCCGGGAGACGATGTGACCGCCGAACCCTGACGGGACGGACGACGGGGTTCCGTGACGGAAGAGCCGTCATGGCGTCGAGTCTCGAGAATGCCGGGTGATCTCGGCTGCGGTCACGTCGGCGAGTCGTTGGGCGGTGTCGAAATGCGGGGTGAGGCGGGCTTTGGTCATGGCGAAAGCGGTGCCGGTGGCGGTGTCGGCCCAGACGTAGCTGCCGCCGCCCCCGACCCAGCCGAACGTGGTGGGTGTCTCGTCCGGTCGAGCACCGAGGCGGCCGAGGGGATAGCCCAGGGCCATGCGCGCCTGGGTGCCGAATACCTGGTCGGTGCCTTCGAAAGCCGGCGCCGTCACCTCCTGGAGTTGGCGTGAATCGATCAGCCTGCCATCGAGGACCGCGGCGTGCACGGCGGCGATTCCTCGCGCGGTGAAGGTGCCGACCGAGGGGATGTCCGCTTCCAGGATCCCGGGACTGTTGCCCATGGCCGCGGTGGGCTGCCCTTCCCACGGCGCGAGAATGCCGCCGACGTCCGGGGGAAGTGGTTGCGGGACGGAATCTTCGAGCCGTGCGAGTCGGTCCAGGTCGGTCCGCGGCACTGCGAAATACAGCTCACGGTCGAGACCCAGCGGTGCGGCGACCCAGTCGTGGAGGAGTTGCCGCATGGGTTTGCCGGTAGCTCGGCGTGCGATCTCGCCGACAAGAAAGCCGAAGGTGTAGGAGTGGTACCCCGTCTCGGTGCCGGGGCGCCAGCGTGGTTTCGCGGCGGCGATGGCGGTGCAGACCCGGGGCCAATCTGTCAGGTCGGCCGGGCCGATGTCACGAGGCATGGCCGGTACCCCGACGGTGTGGGTCAGCACGTGACGAAGAGTCGCGGTCTCCTTGCCGTGGGCACCGAACTCCGGCCACAGGTCGACGACCGGTGTGTCGTAGTCGAGGGCGCCGGTCCGCACGAGCAGGTGAGCGATCAGCGACGTCATGGTCTTGCCGGCGGAGAAGCTGAAGAACAGGGTCTCGGAGGCTACTGGGTGCCCGGTCCGGCTGTCGGCGACGCCCGCGACGGCGTCGACGACCAGCGCGCCGCGGTGATAAACGGCGACCTGTAGGCCGGTTTCGGCTCCGGTGTCGACGAATTCGTCGAGCAGACTTCGGATCCGGTGCTGCAACACCGACATCGCCCTCACCGCCTCGGCCACGTGTAGCGGGTCTGGCTGGATGTCGGCAACTTGCCGAACGCGAATCCGACCGTGGGCTCGACTCGATAGAGCCGGATGTCACCGGCAATGACGGCTTCGCCCAATCGATTCCAGGCGCCGTCGCGGCCGGTCAGGTGCGGGCCGTACTTCCGCTCGAAGTCTGCGAGGGCGTGTGCACGTTCGGTGCGCTCACCCACTGCGGTTGCGACGCCCTCGATGACGACATCCACACCTGTCAGAGAATTCGTGCCGGTCGTGAGCGCACAATGCGAATTGTGCTCGAGATTGAGCGCTTTGCGCTCCTGAGCACCGGTTGTGAAGCACAGACCGCCCAGACTCCATGCCGCCAGCAACGGCGTCACGTGCGGACGCCCGTCCGGGCGCACCGTGGAAAGCCAGAACACCTCCGCCGCATCGAGAATCGTCAACGCGCACGCCCACGGCGTTGCTTGCGCATCCGGAGATGAGAAGGGCCCCAGTACGACATCCGGTTCGTTTTCCGACATGTGAATGTCCCTAAGTCGGTGGGAATGATCTGTCGACCGGCTGAATCAGCAGCGATAGCAAGCGTATCCCCGCAAGCGGAGCTCCGGAGCAGTACTTCAGCGGGAGGCAAGTCTCTGGAACGTACGGAACTTACAGAAATGCAGAATTCTTCCGAGCGGTACACTCGATCGTCGGCCCGCATCCTTCCCGGAGTACAGAATCCCAGTCTCCGGATCCGATCGGGGAGCGGACGTCGGTTCGATCGGCTCCCGGCAAGGATCGCGCGTCGCCGGCCAGGTGGAATCCCTCAGGGGGAGAAGCGTTCACGTGCCTATGTGCCGTTGAGGGGAGGGGAGGGGAGCCGTCGACGGGCACATGCCCGGGGACCGCCGGAAGCAGGGGTGTCGTCGACCTCGCACTTCGAAACTCTGCAGACCTCCAACGTCGATCTCTGGGCTACCGCAAGAAGAAGGTGGAAATATTCCGAATATGACGGAACATACAGAAAAACCGAATCTCACCCCACCCCCGTACCAATCACCCAAGAAAGCAAACTCACGTTCCCGACCTCTCACCAACCCCTACAGGGCAGAGGTCGCAAAATGAACTGCGAGGCGCCGGTGACGGTGCTGGAAGAGTCGGGTGACGATCTGCCGGGCCAGCTCGTGACCGTAGGGGAGCCGCGCGAGAGGCGCGCGCAGTTCCATCGTGAGCCGGTCGTGCACGCGGGTACGACCGGGGCCGATCGCGGTGAGTGTGCGTTCGTGCTCCCACCGGCGCATGGTCAGCATCGTCGACTTCTCGTGGAAGCGCCGCCCGGGTTCGAGTTCGGCGATGGTGAGAGCGTCGTATTCCACAGGGAGCACACCGAACAGCAGCAGCGGGGCTTTCCCGAGCGGTACTCCCAGCGGAACCCGGTCGACGGTGGTGCCGCGCATCCGGCGCGGCATCCGCATCGCGAGCAGGGGCGCCAGTTCGTCGTTGATGCCGGCCGGGTCGGTGATGCGGGTCCACACGTCGGCCGGCTCGGCGGCGACGATCGAGTCGTGTTCGACGATCACGGGTTGGCTCATCGGACGGTCCCTTCGCCGGTTCCGCCCACCGTAGCCACCGCGATCGTCGATGGCCTCCAGGTCCCCGCGGTCTGCGACCGCCTCTAAGTCACCGTCAGCAGGATCCGTCCGTCGACAACGTGTGCCGGATAGGTTCGGACGGAACCGATTCCGGGGGTGGTGCAGGCACCGGTGTCGAAGGAGAACGCGTACTGGTGCAGCGGGCACACGACGACCGCGTCGTCGATCTGGCCGTCGGCGAGCGGGCCGGCCTTGTGCGGGCACATCGCGTCCGTGGCGCGAACGGTGCCGTCGGACAGCAGGTACACGGCGATCTGCCGGCCGTCGACGGCGTAGGTGCGGCCTTCTCCCGCGGTGAGGTCGGTGATCGCTCCGACGTCGACGGTCACCCCGTCGTGCAGGGCGGTCATCGGACCGGAACCTGGGGGAGCGGGAGCAGCGGCAGCGACGGGGCGAACTGCGCCGGGGATTTCGGTGCGGTGCGTTCGAGCCACGGGTCGCGGTAGCCGGCGATCGCGGCGGCGATCCGTTTGTCCAATCCGGTCACGATGTCCTCCTCGTCGTCGAGCAGCAATGCCTGCAGGCGGTCGATGCCCAGGCGCGGTACGAAGTCGTAGGTGCGTTCGAGCCACCGCGCGTTCTCGCGGTAGTACTGGATGAACCGTCCCGCGATGGTCAGGACCTCGTCACCGGAGTCGACGGTGGCGAGCAGGTCACCCTTGCGGATGTGCGCGCCGGCGGCTCCGCCGACGTAGATCTCCCAGCGGCCGTCGCCGACCGCGACGACCCCGAAGTCCTTGCACAGCGCCTCGGAGCAGTTGCGGGGGCAGCCGGCGACCGCGAACTTCAGCTTCGCCGGCGTCTCGAGGCCCTGGAAGCGGTCCTCGATGGCGATGCCGAGCGAGGTGGAATCGCCGAGACCGTACCGGCAGTAGTCGCTGCCGACGCAGGTTTTCACGGTGCGCACGGATTTGCCGTAGGCGTATCCGGACGGCATGCCGAGGTCGGCCCACACGTTCGGAAGGTCTTCCTTGCGGATGCCGAGCAGGTCGATGCGCTGGCCGCCGGTGACCTTGACCATCGGCACCGCGTAGCGGTCGGCGACGTCGGCGATGCGGCGCAGCTGGTCGGGGGTGGTGACGCCGCCCTTCATCTGGGGGACGACCGAGAAGGTGCCGTCGCGCTGGATGTTGGCGTGCACGCGGTCGTTGATGAACAGGGCGCCGCGTTCGTCGATCCAGTCGGGTCCCCACACCACGCGGAGCAGCGACGCGAGCGGCATCTTCGCGGCCGCGTCTTCCCCGGCGGGGGCGAGCGCGGCGAACACCTGCGACACCGAGCGCAGGTCCTGAGCGCGGATCGCGGTGATCAGGTCGGATTTCCTGAGCGGGATGCACGGTACGTACCAGTCGGCGGCGGGGTCGTCGGCGAGTTGACCGCCGGCCGCGCAGGCCACGATGTCGGCGACCAGGCCCTTGCAGGAGCCGCATCCCTTGCCGGCACGGGTCTTCGCGCACACCTCGGTGAGGGTGGCGGCGCCGCTGTGGACGCAGGCGACGAGGTCGCCCTTGGTGACGCCGTTGCAGTTGCACACCTGGGTGTCGTCGGGCAGGTCCGCGGCCACGTCGGGACCCTGGGGTTCGCCGATGTCGAACAGCAGCGCCGCGCGGTCCTCGGGCAGGTCGATCTTGCCGTCGAATGCCTGCGCGAGCATCGAGGCCTTGCCGATGTCGCCGAGCAGCATCGCGCCGATCAGGGTGCCGTCGCGGACCACGACGGCCTTGTACACGCCGCTGCGCGGATCGTAGAACTGGACGAACTCGTCGTCTTCGCGTTCGGGTCCCTTGACGCCCATCGCGGCGACGTCGATCCCGGCGACCTTCAGCTTGGTGGTGGTGCGGGAACCGGTGTAGGCGGCATCGGGGTTCGTGCCGGTCAGGTGTTCGGCGAGGACGACGGCCTGTTCCCACACGGGTGCGACGAGGCCGTACACCTCGCCGCGGTGCTGGGCGCATTCGCCGACGGCGTAGACGCTGGATTCGTCCTCGCAGCGCATCTGGTCGTCGACGAGGATGCCGCGTTCGACGACGAGGCCGCCGTTGCGGGCGAATTCGGTGTTGGGGCGGATACCGGCGGCGACGACGACCATGTCGGTGGCGACGGTTTCCCCGTCGGCGAAGCGCACGCCGGTCACGGCGCCGCGGTCGTCGCGCAGGATCGCGGTGGTGCGGGTGCCGGTGCGGACGGTGATGCCGCGCTTCTCGATCTCGGTGCGCAGCACCCGTCCGCCCCGCTCGTCGAGCTGCTGGTTCATCAGGTGACCGGGGGAGTGCACGACGGTGACGGCGAGTCCCTGGGTGCGCAGACCGTAGGCGGCCTCGAGACCGAGGAGGCCGCCCCCGATGACGACTGCGGACACGTCGTCGTGGGCCTCGGCCATCTGCAGCATGCCGTTGGTGTCGGCGATGGTCCGGAATCCGAAGACGCCGCGTCCGAGGCGGCCGTCGGTTTCACGGAGGCCGTCCATGTTCGGGAAGAAGGTGTTGGATCCGGTCGCGACGACGAGCAGGTCGTAGTCGACCTTGCGGCCGGATTCGCAGGTGACCGTCTTGGCGAACCGGTCGAGCTCGATCGCGCGGTCGCCGGCGTAGAGGGTGACGCCGTTCTCGCGGTACCAGCTCATTGGGTTGAGCACGAGGTCGTCGTCGTCGACGCCGGCCTCACCGGCGAGCACGTGCGAGAGCATGATGCGGTTGTAGTTGCCGTACGGCTCGTCGCCGATCATGGTGATGTCGAACTGCTCGCGACCGCCGCGCGCAAGGATTTCCTCGACGGTGCGTGCGCCGGCCATGCCGTTTCCGACGACGAGCAGCCGCCGGCGCGGGGTCTCCGGGGTGGGCGGTGTCGGTGTCATGCGTCGAGGGTCGGACGCCGCGGTGACGGTTCGACGGCACGAGGGTTACGCGGCGATCAGGAAGACCTCACAGCGGCGAGTCCGGTGCTGTCAGGTGCCTCGCTCGTGGTCAGGACCGCCGCGTGTTGAGGAGCAGGGCGATCGCGGTGACGAGTGCGGTGGCGATCGAGAATTCGATCACGGCGGTGCTGGCGCTCTGGTGGTTCATCAGCAGCCCCACCGCCAGGGAGGACAGTGCCATTCCGGTGTAGGCACAGGTGAAGAAGGCGGCGAGGACTGCGCCGCCGGTGTCGCGGGCGCCGGTGGCGATCGCGGCGCTCACCCGTTGCATGCCGCCGGCGAAGGTGAGGCCGTGTCCGATGCCGACGCAGACGGTGACGGCGAGCAGCAGGCCCAGGCTCGAGGCTGCGCCGACGAACGCCAGGCCGATCACGCCGACGAGGTTGCAGGCGAGGCCGATGCGTTGGGCGGTGAGCGGATCTGTGCCGCGCATCGACAGTTGGGTCGTCACGGAGCAGAGCAGCATCAGGGACGCCGCGATGGCTCCGACCAGGAGGTTCGACGTGCCGAGCAGATCGGTGGTCCAGGACGGGACGACGGACAGGAACAGTCCGGCGACGGCCCAGGAGGCGGCGACCGGGAGTGCCGCGCGCACGAAGACCGATCGGATCGCTGCGGGTACGCGGGGCAGTTCGAGCAGGCGGCCCCGGGGGCGGGTGGTCGCGGTGTCGGGCAGGGCCCACAGGGCGAGGAGGGCGGGGACGAGCGCGAGCACGAACACGGCGTAGGGGGTGACCAGCGGCAGCGGGAGGTATTCGGCGGCCAGGCCGGCCCAGATCGGTCCGAGTGCGCATCCGGCTGCTCCGGTGACGGTCGCGGCTCGTGCCGCGCGCCGGGGGTTGCCGGCCGGGACGTGTTCGAGGAGGGCGGCGGCTCCGGCGGCGGAGCAGGCGCCGATGGACAGGCCTTGCAGGAGGCGGCCGGCGAAGAGCCATCCGGTGGTGGGGGCGGCGGCGAGGACGGCGGCGCCGAGTGCTCCGGTGAGGAGGCCGGCGAGGAGGACGGGGCGGCGGCCGGTGCGGTCGGAGAGCGGGCCGAGCAGGAACAGTGCCGGGACGAGGGTGGCGACGTAGACGGCGAAGATCGCGGTCTGGGTGAGGGGGCTGAAGCCGAGGTCGGCTCGGTACAGCCCGTAGAGGGCGGTGGGGATGTTGGATCCGAGCGTGAGGATCGTGAGGGCGTAGCCGATGCCGTAGTAGTGCCGGCCGGAGCTTCGTGGCGGGGTTTCGTCGGTGGGGGTCACCGTCTTCATCGGCGAAATTGCTGAAGCCACGTAGGACATCCTACATCCCATGTCCGATTGTACGATCTGTTTCGCGTCGTCGTGGGAGGATCGGGAAATGGTGGTCGTGAGACCGGAATCGGTGTACCAGCAGGCGCTGGAGTGGATGCGCACGCGCATCGAATCGGGCGACTGGCCCGTGGGCGACCGGATCCCCACCGAGGCGGAACTGGTGTCGATCCTCGGGGTCGGACGCAACACCGTCCGCGAAGCGGTCAAGTACCTCACCTCCACGGGCATGCTCGAGATCCGACGCGGTTACGGCACGTACGTCCGGGCCCGCAGCGAACTCGGCGGCCTGCTGAACCGCCGCGTCGAGGTCGCGGAGATCCTGCACGCGTTCGAGGTGCGCCGCGCGCTCGAACTCGAGGCGGTGCGGTTGGCGTGCGAACGCCGCACCGACGAGGACGTCGCGCAGTTGCGGGCGGCGCTGGCCGCGCGCGCCCGCTTCTGTGACGGCACCGACGAGGCCGGATATGCCTCGACGGACATCGCCTTCCATACCGCGGTGGTGCGGACCGCGCACAATCCCGTGCTCGAGGATCTGTTCGCGCTCCTGTCCGAGGTGATCCGCGCGACCTACGAGTTCACCCACGGTGCGTTCGATCCGGCGTCGAGCACCGAGGTGCACGATGAGGTGGTCGACGCGATCGAGGCCCGTGACGAGGTGCGGGCGCAGGCCGCGGCCCGCGGTTATCTGGATCCGATAGTCGGGGCTGTGCACGAATCCGCCGCGAGCGGGTACGGAGGCCGAGCCGACAATGTGCACGGAGGCCGAGCCGACAATGTGCACGGAGGCCGAGCCGACAATGTGCACCGGGGCCGGGCCGACGATGGGCACCGGGGCCGCGCGGACTAGGCCGGGTCCTCCCGGGGACCGGCACTGTCCTCGAGCGTCGCGGTGCCTTTCGGTGGCGCGGTCTCCTCGGGTGTCGCCGTCTCCTTCGGTGGTGCGCCGTCCTTGGGCATTGCCAGCGGCGCGACGATCGCCAGCAACAGCGCCGGTAGCACGAAGCTCGCGACCGGGGCCGCCGCGTACAGCGGGGTCAGCGCCATCGGCGTCGCGGCGCCGCCGCCGAACCGGAAGGCCTGCACGACCGAGACGGCGCCGCCGCGGTTGCGTCCCTCCCCGCCGAGCACCGCGGCGTTGACCCCGACCAGCACGCACTGCGAGGCGACGCCGGCGACGAACCAGGCGGCCGCGACCAGCCACAGTGTGGGTGCGATACCGATGACGATCACGAGCGCCGCCCCGGAGATCGAGCCGATCAGGACGGTCGTGGTCGCGCCGATGCGGTCGACGAGTACGCCGACGCGCCGTGCGCTGAGGATCCCGGCGATGCCGAATCCGGTGAGCAGGGCGCCGCGGGGGGCGGGGTCGAGTCCGAAGATGTCCTCGGCGCGGAAGGCCAGCAGGAAGCTCAGTCCGCCGAGGGCGCCCCATCCGAGCAGCGCGACGATGCCGATGCGCAGCACGCGTGGTCGCAGGGCATCGCGGAGCCGGGCGGGGGCGGCGTCCGGTGGGCGGCCGATCCCGCTGGGCAGGCCGATCACGGCGAGCACGAGGGCGGCTGCGGCGAGCACCAGGAAGGCCCACCGCCAGCCGACTTCCGCGGCGAGGCCGCCGACGAGCGGCGCGATGGTCTGGCCGGCGGCCTGCATGGCGCCGAACAGGCCGAGTGCGCGTCCGAGCTGGTCTTTCGGGGTGATCATCGCGAGCGCGGCGAGCAGCAGCGGGGTGGTGAAGGCGTTGGCGACGCCTTGCAGGACCCGGGTGCCGAGCAGCAGCGTCATGGTGGGTGCGAGCGCCGAGGCCAGTGCCGCGAGGGCGTACACGGCGTAGGCGGTGCGCACGGTCCGGACGCGGCCCCAGCGGGCGCCGAGGGTGCCGGAGACGAGCATCGCGAGGGCGAACGGGCCGAGGTAGGCGGTGATGGTGAGGGCGGCGTCGCCGGTGCTCACTCCGGTGTCGGCGCCGATCTCGGGCAGCATCGAGATGACGACACCGCCGCCGAAGGGTCCGAGGAACCCTCCGACGTACAGTGCCGCGCGCTGCAGGGTGGTGCGGGCGCTGCTCACTGGGACAGGCCGCCCGGTCCCCTCCGGCGCAGATACTTCTCGAATTCGGCGGCGATGGCGTCGCCGTCGATGGTGGAGATGCTGTCGTCGAGGTCGGTTTCGGCGTCGCCGCGTTCTTCGAGGGTGCGGACGTATTCGGTGATGTCCTCGTCGTCCTCGGTCATCTCGGTGACGGTCTGTTCCCATTCCTCGGCGAGGGTGGGCAGTTCGCCGAGGGGGACCTCGATGTCGAGGACGTCTTCGACGCGGCGCAGCAGCGCGACGGTGGCCTTGGGGTTCGGGGGCTGGGACACGTAGTGCGGGACCGCCGCCCAGAACGACACGGCGGGGATGCCCCGGCGGACGCAGGCGTCCTGCAGGACCCCGGTGATGCCGGTGGGGCCTTCGTAGCGGGATTTCTCGAGGTTGAACTTCTTGGCGGCCTCGGCGCTGTAGGCGGTGCCGGTGACCGGGACGGGCCGGGTGTGCGGGGTGTCGGCGAGCAGGGCACCGAGGATGACGACGGTGTGGGCGCCGATTTCCTCGACGAGTTCGAGGATCGCGTCGCAGAAGCTGCGCCAGCGCATGTTGGGTTCGATGCCGCGCAGCAGCACGACGTCGCGGTCGCTGCCGGGCGGCGAGCACACGGACAGGCGGGTGGCCGGCCAGTCGATCTCGCGGGTGACGCCGTCGACGAGGCGCACCTGCGGCCGGTTGACCTGGTAGTCGTAGAACTCTTCGGAGTCGAGTTCGGCGAACGGTTCGGCGTCCCAGATCAGCTCGAGGTGTTCGACGGCGCCGCTGGCGGCGTCGCCGGCATCGTTCCACCCTTCGAACGCGGCGATGAGCACCGGGTTGCGCAGGACGGGGACGTCCGTTTCCGTGCCGTCGGCGGATTGACTTTCGCTCACCTGTCCAGCCTACGGCCAGCGGCCGATGGGGCGCCCACTAGTCTGGTGGCCATGTCCACCCCATTGCACTCTGCCTTGCTCGATGCGCTGTCGCGGCGCGTTGTCGTCGGAGACGGGGCGATGGGCACCATGTTGCAGGCCGCGGATCTGTCGCTGGACGACTTCCGTGGCCTCGAGGGGTGCAACGAGATTCTCAACGACTCCCGGCCGGATGTGATCCGCGGTATCCACCGCGCGTACTTCGAGGCCGGCGCGGACGCCGTCTCCACGAACACCTTCGGCTGCAACCTGCCCAATCTCGCCGACTACGACATCGCCGACCGTATCCGTGACCTGTCCGAACGTGGGACCCGCCTGGCCCGGGAGGTGGCCGACGAGATGGGTCCGGGCCCCGACGGCATGGGCCGGTTCGTGCTCGGTTCGATGGGTCCGGGCACCAAGCTGCCGACCTTGGGGCATGCGCCGTTCGACGCGTTGCGCGATGCCTATCTGGAGGCCGCGCTCGGCATGATCGACGGTGGGGCCGACGCGATCCTCGTCGAGACCTGCCAGGACCTGCTGCAGGCGAAGGCGGCGATCATCGGCAGCCGCCGCGCGATGGAGCGTGCCGGCCGACGGGTGCCGATCATCACGCACGTGACGATGGAGACGACCGGCACGATGCTGCTGGGGTCGGAGATCGGGGCGGCCCTGAACGCGCTCGCGCCGCTGGGCATCGACCTGATCGGGTTGAACTGTGCGACGGGTCCGGCGGAGATGACCGAGCACCTGCGGTATCTGTCGCAGCATTCCGAGGTGCCGGTGTCGGTGATGCCGAACGCGGGTCTGCCGGTGCTGGGCGCGAACGGTGCCGAGTACCCGTTGTCGCCGGAGGAGCTGGCCGAGGCGTTGACCGGGTTCGTCACCGACTACGGGTTGTCGCTGGTCGGCGGCTGCTGCGGGACGACGCCCGAGCACATCCGGCAGGTCGCGGAAGCGGTGCGGGAGCTGACACCGGCCGAGCGCCGGCCGGAGTCCGAGCCGGGGGTGTCGTCGCTGTATGCGGCGGTGCCGTTCGAGCAGGACGCGTCGATCCTGATGATCGGTGAGCGCACCAACACGAACGGGTCGAAGGCGTTCCGGGAGGCGATGCTGGCGGCCGACTACGAGAAGTGCCTGGACATCGCGAAGGATCAGATCCGCGATGGCGCGCACATGCTGGACCTGAACGTCGACTACGTCGGCCGGGACGGGGCGGCGGACATGGCGCAGCTGGCGTCGCGGTTCGCGACGGCGTCGACGCTGCCGATCATGATCGACTCGACGGAGCCGGATGTGATCAAGGCAGGTCTCGAGCATCTCGGCGGCCGCTGCGCGGTGAACTCGGTGAACTACGAGGATGGGGACGGCCCCGGGTCGCGGTTCCAGCGGATCATGGAGCACGTCGTCGAGCACGGTGCCGCGGTGGTGGCGCTGACCATCGACGAGGAGGGGCAGGCGCGTACCGCCGAACACAAGGTGCGGATCGCCGAGCGGTTGATCACCGACCTGACGGAGAACTGGGGGCTCGCGCAGGAGGACATCATCGTCGATGCGCTGACGTTCCCGATCTCGACCGGTCAGGAGGAGGTGCGCCGCGACGGCGTCGAGACCATCGAGGCGATCCGGGAGATCCACCGCCGCTACCCGCAGGTGCATTTCACGCTCGGCATCTCGAACGTGTCGTTCGGGTTGAACCCGGCGGCCCGGCAGGTGCTGAACTCGGTGTTCCTGCACGAGTGCACCGAGGCGGGGTTGGACACCGCGATCGTGCACGCGTCGAAGATCCTGCCGATGGCGCGGATCCCGGAGGAGCAGCGGCAGGTCGCGCTGGATCTGGTGTACGACCGGCGCAGCGAGGGCTACGACCCGCTGCAGAAGCTGATGGAGCTGTTCGAGGGGGTGTCGGCGGCGTCGGCGCGGGAATCCCGCGCGCAGGAGCTGGCGGCGCTGCCGTTGTTCGAGCGGCTCGAGCGGCGCATCGTCGACGGCGAACGCAACGGTCTCGAGGCGGACCTGGATGCGGCGATGACCGAGGTGCCGCCGCTGGCGATCATCAACGACACGCTGCTGGCGGGGATGAAGACGGTCGGTGAGCTGTTCGGGTCCGGGCAGATGCAGTTGCCGTTCGTGCTGCAGTCCGCCGAGGTGATGAAGGCGGCGGTGGCGTATCTCGAGCCGCACATGGAGTCGACCGGCGACGACGGCAAGGGCCGGATCGTGCTGGCGACCGTGAAGGGCGATGTGCACGACATCGGCAAGAACCTGGTGGACATCATCCTGTCCAACAACGGCTACGAGGTCGTCAACCTCGGCATCAAGCAGCCGATCGCGACGATCCTCGACGCCGCGATCGACAAGCGCGCCGATGTGATCGGCATGTCCGGGCTGCTGGTGAAGTCGACCGTGGTGATGAAGGAGAACCTCGAGGAACTCAACGCCCGCGGGGTGGCGGAGCAGTTCCCGGTGCTGCTCGGTGGCGCCGCGCTGACCCGCGGATACGTCGAGGACGATCTGGCGGAGATCTACCAGGGCGAGGTGTCGTACGCGCGGGACGCGTTCGAGGGGTTGGCGTTGATGGACCGCATCATGGCCGTCAAGCGTGGGGAGGGCCCGGCGCCGGACAGCCCGGAGGCGATCGCCGCGCGGGAGAAGGCCGCCGAACGCAAGGCCCGGCACGAACGCAGCAAGCGGATCGCGGAGAAGCGCAAGGCCGCGGAGACCCCGGCGGAGATCCCCGCGCGCAGCGATGTCGCGGCGGATCTGCCGGTGCCGACGCCGCCGTTCTGGGGCAGCCGCGTCGTCAAGGGCATCGCGGTCGCCGACTATGCGGGTTTGATCGACGAGCGGGCGTTGTTCCTGGGGCAGTGGGGGTTGCGAGGGCAGCGCGGCGGCGACGGCCCGACCTACGAGGAACTCGTCGAGACCGACGGCCGGCCGCGGTTGCGGTACTGGCTGGACCGGTTGTCGACCGAGGGCATTCTGGCGCACGCCGCGGTGGTGTACGGGTATTTCCCGGCGGTGTCCGAGGGCGACGACGTGGTGGTGCTGACCGAGCCGCGGCCGGACGCGCCGGAGCGCTACCGGTTCACGTTCCCGCGCCAGCAGCGGCCCCGGTTCTTGTGCATCGCCGATTTCCTGCGGTCGCGGGAGGAGGCGCAGCGCACCGGGCAGGTCGACGTGTGGCCGTTCCAGCTGGTGACGATGGGTCAGCCGATCGCGGATTTCGCGAACGAGTTGTTCGCCGCGAACGCCTACCGCGACTACCTGGAGGTGCACGGCCTGGGGGTGCAGTTGACCGAGGCGCTGGCCGAGTACTGGCACCGGCGGGTACGTCAGGAGCTGGCGTTCGCCGGGGGCGGGACCGCCGCCGACGAGGATCCGGCCGAGGTGGCGGACTACTTCAAGCTGGCCTACCGGGGGGCGCGGTTCGCCTTCGGGTACGGGGCGTGCCCGAATCTGGAGGATCGCATCAAGCTGGTCGAACTGCTCGAGGCGGAGCGGATCGGGGTGGAGCTGTCGGAGGAGTTGCAGTTGCATCCCGAGCAGTCCACCGACGCGTTCGTCCTGCACCACCCGGAGGCCAAGTACTTCAATGTCTGAGCTGATCGATTCCGTCCTCGGCACATCGGCCCAGTCCGGTGCGCTGCGGGCGGTGCTGTGGGACATGGACGGCACGCTGCTCGAGTCGGAACAGTTGTGGGACATCGGGATGCGCGAGTTGTCGCTGCATCTCGGTGGCCCGATGTCGGAGGAGACCCGGATCGCGACGATCGGCGGGCCGCTGGATCTGTCGGTGTGGCGCACCTTCGACGGTCTCGGGCTCGCTCCGACCCCGGACGAGCAGACCGCCGCGGAGGATTGGCTCAACGCGTTCATGGCGGAGCTGTTCGCGCAGGGGCTGCCGTGGCGTCCCGGGGCGCGGGCCGCGTTGGGTGCGGTCCGCGAGGCCGGGCTCGGGCAGGCGCTGGTGACCAACACCGGCCGCCGGTTGTGCGATGTGGCGCTCGAGACCCTCGACCGCACCCATTTCGATCACACGGTGTGCGGGGACGAGGTGCCGGCGGGCAAGCCGGATCCGGCGCCGTACCTGCGGGCCGCGGAACTGCTGGGGCTCGATCCGGCGCAGTGCCTGGCGGTGGAGGATTCCCCGACCGGGGCGGCCGCGGCCGACGCCGCGGGCTGCACGGTGCTGGTGGTGCCGTCGCTGACGACGGTGCCGGGCTCGCCGCGGCGGGTGTTCCGGTCCACCCTGGAGGGGTTGACGGTGAACGACCTGCGGGAACTGCACGCCTCCGGGGAGCGCTGAGCATGGCCGTCCCGAAGATCGTGCTGTTCTACAAGTTCACGCCGCTGCCCGATCCGGAGGCGATCCGGTTGTGGCAGCACACCCTCGCGTCGGCGCACAACCTGACCGGGCGCATCCTGATCTCCGAGCACGGCATCAACGGCACCGTCGGCGGGGACATCGCCGATGTGAAGAAGTACGTGCGGGGGCTGCGCAGCTATCCGGCGTTCAAGGAGACCGACGTGAAGTGGTCGGACGGCACCGGCACCGATTTTCCGCGGTTGTCGGTGAAGGTGCGTCCCGAGATCGTCACCTTCGGGGTGCCGGACGAGGTGAAGGTCGACGAGGACGGCGTCGTCGGCGGCGGTGAGCACCTGTCGCCACTGGCCCTGCACGCGTTGATGTCCGAGCGCGGCGACGACGTGGTGTTCTTCGACGGCCGCAACCGGTTCGAGGCGGAGATCGGCCGGTTCCGGGATGCGATCGTGCCGGACGTGGCCACCACCCGCGATTTCGTCGCCGAACTCGACAGCGGCCGCTACGACCACCTCAAGTCGAAGCCCGTGGTCACCTACTGCACCGGTGGGGTGCGCTGCGAGGTGCTGTCGGCGTTGATGCGCAACCGCGGTTTCGCCGAGGTGTATCAGCTCGACGGCGGCATCGTCCGCTACGGCGAAACGTTCGGGGACGGCGGCCTGTGGGAGGGCTCGCTGTATGTGTTCGACGGGCGCATGAACGTCGAGTTCTCCGACGAGGCGGTGACCTTGGGGCGGTGCTCGCTGTGCGACGCGCCGACCTCGCGGTACCGCAACCATCCGGACGTCAACGGGCGGGCGCAGACGCTGGTGTGCGGGGACTGCGTGCCCGACCCGGTCGGTTCCTGACCGTGCCGGCCGCGCCGCTGCCGATCCGGGACGGGCTCGGCCCGGACCGGGTGCGGATGCCCGCCGGGGCCGCCGCGCGCACCGTCGTCGAATACCTGCATGCCGCGCATCCCGGGGAGGACTGGTCCGGGCGCATCGCGGCCGGGGAGCTGGTCGACGAGCACGGCCGCGCCGTGGACGTGCACACCCGCTATCAGCCGACCCGGTTCGTGTACTTCTACCGGGAGCCGCCGCCGGAGGTGCCGGTGCCGTTCGCGGTGGACGTGCTGTATCGGGACGCGGGCCTGGTGGTGGTCGACAAGCCGCATTTCCTGGCGACGATCCCGCGGGGTGCGCACATCCGGGAGACGGTGGTGGTGCGGCTGCGCCGGGACCTGGGGTTGCCGGATCTGGTGCCGGTGCACCGGCTGGACCGGATGACCGCGGGCGTGCTGTTGTGCACCACGGACCCGGCGTTGCGCCGCCCCTATCAGGAGTTGTTCGAGCGGCAGCGGGTCCGCAAGGTGTACGAGGCGATCGCCCCGTACCGGCCCGAGGTGCAGTTCCCGCGGGTGGTGCGCAGCCGCATCCGGAAGCGGCACGGGGAGCTCACCGCCGTCGAGGTGCTGGGGGAGCCGAACGCCGAGACCCGCATCGACCTGGTCGAGCGGGCCGGGGACCGGGCCCGGTACCGGCTGTTTCCGCGCACCGGCCGCACCCACCAGTTGCGGCTGCACCTGAATTCGCTGGGGGCGCCGATCGTGGGGGACAACTTCTATCCGCAGTTCCGGCGCCGCGCGCCCGACGATTTCACCGATCCGCTGCGGCTGCTCGCGCGCACCCTCGAGTTCGACGATCCGCTGACCGGGCGGCCGCGGCGTTTCGACAGTCGCCGGGTGCTGGAATTCTGACGGGGGACGCCGCGCGCAGGGCATCGGGCCGGTCATGAAACAATGGGCTCCCGTGAAGACCTTCGAATCCCTGTTCGCCGAGCTGTCCGAGCGTGCCGTGACCCGTCCCGAGGGGTCCGGCACCGTTGCCGCCCTGGACGCCGGCGTCCATGCGCAGGGCAAGAAGGTGATCGAGGAGGCCGGCGAGGTGTGGATCGCCGCCGAGTACCAGAGCGACGAGGAGTTGGCCGAGGAGATCTCGCAGCTTCTGTACTGGGTGCAGGTGCTGATGGTGGGGCGCGGTCTGAAGCTCGAGGACGTCTACAAGCATCTGTGATCGTCGATCGATCCCAGTCTGTTTGCCCGAACCGTCCCGCCCCCGTTTGTCGCTGTTCCCCCAGAGAGGCCGAGTCCCGAATGCTGCGCGTCGCCGTTCCCAACAAGGGTTCCCTGTCCGAGTCCGCCGCCGAGATCCTCAGTGAGGCCGGGTACCGGCGTCGCACCGATTCGCGGGATCTGACGGTGCTCGACCCGGTCAACGAGGTCGAGTTCTTCTTCCTGCGTCCGAAGGACATCGCCATCTATGTCGGCTCCGGGGAGCTGGATCTGGGGATCACCGGCCGGGATCTGGCCGGGGATTCCGGTGCGCCGGTGACCGAGCGGTTGTCGCTGGGGTTCGGCCGGTCCTCGTTCCGGTATGCGGCGCCGAAGGGCCGGGACTGGAAGGTGGAGGATCTGGCGGGGCTGCGGATCGCCACGTCGTACCCGAATCTGGTGCGTAAGGATCTCGCGGCGCGGGGGATCGAGGCGACGGTGATCCGGCTCGACGGTGCGGTGGAGATCTCGATCCAGCTCGGTGTCGCCGATGCGATCGCCGATGTGGTCGGGTCGGGTCGCACGCTGCGCCAGCACGAGCTGGTGGCGTTCGGGGAGTCGCTGTGCGAATCCGAGGGCGTGCTGATCGAGCGGGAGGGGTCGAACCGGGACGATGCGGCCCGCAACCAGCTGATCGCCCGGATCGAGGGTGTGGTGTTCGCACAGCAGTACGTGATGCTCGACTACGACTGCCCGAAGCACCTGCTGGACGAGGCGGTGAAGGTGACGCCGGGTCTGGAGTCGCCGACGATCTCGCCGCTGGCGAACGATCATTCGGTGGCGGTGCGGGCGATGGTGCCGCGCAAGGGCCACAACGCGGTGATGGATCGCCTCGCCGAGATCGGGGCCCGCGCGATCCTGGCCTCGGACATCCGCTCGTGCCGGGCGATGCGCGGCGTGGACTGATCCCGCCTGCGCCTGTAGACGTATGCCGCGGCGCCGTCCCCGTTCGGGGGCGGCGCCGCGGCGTTCCATCGAGGGTCGGGCAGGGTCGGCGGGCGCAGCTCAGCGGGCGCGGACCTGCACGTTCTGCACGATGCGGCCGAGGGGGCCGTGCTCGTCGTGCAGGGAGCCGGCGGTCATGCCGACTCCGTCGGGGCCGTAGGAGGTTTCGGCGCGGATGCCGGTCCAGTCGCCGGTGGGGGCGCGGAACAGGTGCACGGTCAGTTCGGTGTTGAGGAACAGCCACTTGCCGGGATGCAGCTTCGAGCCGACCCCGTTGGCGACGTCGGCGACGCTGAACAGCTTCTCGAGCCCGGTGGGTTCCTCGCCTTCGACCAGGGCGGTGTCGGTGCGCAGCCACGCCGAGGCGGGGCCGGGCCGGCCGAGCGGGGTGAGCAGCCGCCAGTCGAGGGTCTCGACGTAGCCGTGGTGCCAGAAGTCGCCGTCCGGTTCGGCGGGGGTGGCCTCGGACACCGGGGGCAGCGGTTCGTCGGCGGCGTTCGCGACCTCGGGCAGGTCGACGGTTTCCAGGCGCCACGCGGAGCCGCGCGCCACGGCACGGTGTGTGCCGTCGGGTCCGGCGGCCCACAGTTCGGCGACGACGAGTTCGATCTTGCGGCCGGGGCGTTCGATCCAGGAGCGGACCTCGAGGTCGGTGAGCGGGACGGGTCCGAGCAGGTCGACGGTGATGCGGGTCAGGCGGGTGCCGGGGCGGGCTTCGCACCGGTCGAGGGCGCGGGCGAGCAGCGCCGACGGGGGCGCACCGTGCTGCAGGGTGGTGCCCCATGTGCTGACGGTGCGGTCGGTGGGGCGGAACCACTCGATGTGGACTGCGCTGTCGGTGGTGCCGGCCGGGCCGGTCGTCGGCACGTAGTAGGCCGCGTCGCTCACTTCGGTTCTCTCCTCGGGACTTCGCGGCGGCCGGGGGTGAACCGCCGTCCGACGATGATGACACCGAGTGCCGGATCCGGGCGGCGGCGGGTGGGGTGTGTGCAGCGACGGGAGCGGGACCTGGCAGGCTGTGGGACGGTCCGGCGCAGGGTCAGGGCCGATTCGACAGGCGAGCAGACGAGGGTGGACACGGCGATGGCAGCAGGCGGACTCGGGCGTAGCGGACCGTTCCAGGTCGGTGATCGCGTGCAGTTGACCGACGCCAAGGGCCGCAAGTACACCGTGGTGCTCGAGCCGGGCAAGGAGTTCCACACCCATCGCGGCGGGATCCTGCACGACGATCTGATCGGCACCGACGAGGGCGTGGTGGTGACCTCCACCAACGGCACCCCGTACCTGGCGTTGCGGCCGCTGCTGGTGGACTACGTGATGTCGATGCCGCGCGGGGCACAGGTGATCTACCCGAAGGACGCCGCGCAGATCGTGCAGGAGGGCGACATCTTCCCGGGGGCGACGGTGCTCGAGGCGGGTGCCGGGTCCGGGGCGTTGACGTGTTCGCTGCTGCGGGCGGTCGGGTCGACCGGCCGGGTGATCTCGTACGAAGTGCGCGAGGACCATCTCGAGCACGCCGAGCGGAACGTGACCACATTCTTCGGGGAGCGCCCGGAGAACTGGACGACGCAGCTGGCGGATCTGGCGGACTACGACGTGGAGACCCACGGGCGGGTCGATCGGGTGGTGCTGGACATGCTGGCGCCGTGGGATGTGCTCGAGACGGTGAAGAAGGCGCTGGTGCCCGGTGGGGTGCTCATCGTCTATGTGGCGACGACGACGCAGCTGTCGCGGGTGGTGGAGGCGCTGCGGGAGCAGACGTGCTGGACCGAGCCGCGGTCGTGGGAGTCGATGGTGCGCGGCTGGCATGTGGTGGGTTTGGCGGTGCGTCCGGAGCATCGGATGCAGGGGCACACCGCGTTCCTGGTCAGTGCCCGCCGGTTGCAGGACGGGGTGGAGACCCCGAAGCCGCAGCGCCGCCCGAGCAAGGGCTGACAGTCACACGGCCCGGCCTCGCCGGGGTGCCGTGGCTCGGTGCGTGCCGGGCCACGGCGTAGCCGGGCTCAGCTGCAGGGCAGGCGGCCCATGTCGAAGATCGAGCAGACGCTGTCGTCGGCGATGACCCACTGGCCGTCGACCTGTTCGAAGGTCAGCGGCATGGGGGCGCCGCCGTGCGGGCCGGCGACCTCGGTGGTGGCGGTGACGGTGTCCTCGTCGACGGCGGTGACCTCGCCGACGGTGCCGGTGAGCGGGTAGCCGACGAGCACCCCGTTGAACTGCTCGAGCACGGCGGTGCGGTCGGCGCCGTGCTCGACGACGGCGGCCTTGGCGTCGACCGGGGCGGCCGGGTCGAAGAAGGTGTTCAGCTGCTGCTGCAGGACCTCGGCGGTGACCGGGGCCTCCGCGGCCGCGGCGGACGTGGTCGTCGTGGTGGCGGCCGAGGTGGTGGTCTCGGCGGCGGAGTCGTCGTCGCTGCTGCTGCACGCGGTGAGGGCGGTGAGCGCGGCGGCGGTCGCGGCGACGGCGGCGAGCTTGCGGATGGTCACGGAGGACACCTTTCGTGTGAACCGTCGGAACAGAAACTGAAGATAGGCAAGGCTAACATCGTGGCCGCGGGGGGTTCCGGCACCGGTGGTGTGAGTGCGGCGACACATGTTCGGAACACGCCTGTTTCGTGTCCCCCCGCACATCGGCCCGACTGCCGGTAGCGTGGAAACACCCACAGTGGAGGGAGTCGCACATGTCAGAGAACCCGGATTCGGTTGCCGCCCGTGAGATCGACGAACTGCGAACCGAGGTCGCCGCGTTGCGACGCCGGCTCGCCGAGCCGTCCGACCAGGTACGCGACCTCGAGGCACGCCTCGACTCCCTGACGGTCCGCAACGGCAAGTTGATGGAAACGCTCAAGGAGGCCCGCCAACAGCTGATCACCCTCCGGGAGGAGGTGGACCGGCTCGGGCAGCCACCGAGCGGATACGGGGTGCTGCTGAGCACCTTCGAGGACCAGACCGTGGACGTGTTCACGTCGGGCCGCAAGATGCGGGTGGCGGTGTCACCGAATCTCGACACCGCGGATTTCGAACCCGGACAGTCGGTGCGGCTGAACGAGGCGCTCACCGTCGTCGAGGTCGGCGGTTTCGAACGCGTCGGGGAGATCACCGCGCTGCGGGAACTGCTCGACGACGGCACCCGCGCCCTGGTCGTCGGGCACGCCGACGAGGAACGCGTGGTGTGGTTGGCAGCGCCGCTCGCCGCCGCCGCCGCGCGCACCCTGGAGCCGGGGAACGCGGACCTCGCCGACACCGAGGACAATTTCAAGCTGCGCCCCGGCGATTCGCTGCTGGTCGACAGCAAGGCCGGGTACGCGTTCGAACGCATCCCGAAGGCGGAGGTCGAGGACCTCGTCCTCGAGGAGGTGCCGGACGTCGACTACAGCGACATCGGTGGCCTGGGCCGGCAGATCGAGCAGATCCGCGACGCGGTGGAGCTGCCGTTCCTGCACAAGGACCTGTTCCGCGAGTACGCGCTGCGTCCCCCCAAGGGTGTGCTGCTGTACGGGCCGCCCGGCTGCGGCAAGACGCTGATCGCCAAGGCGGTCGCCAATTCGTTGGCGAAGAAGATCGCCGAGGCCCGCGGCGAGGATTCGAAGGAAGCCAAGTCGTACTTCCTCAACATCAAGGGCCCGGAGCTGCTGAACAAGTTCGTCGGTGAGACCGAACGGCACATCCGGATGATCTTCCAGCGGGCCCGGGAGAAGGCGTCCGAGGGCACCCCGGTGATCGTGTTCTTCGACGAGATGGACTCGATCTTCCGGACCCGCGGGTCGGGCGTGTCCTCCGATGTGGAAACCACCGTGGTGCCGCAGCTGCTGTCGGAGATCGACGGTGTCGAGGGTCTCGAGAACGTCATCGTGATCGGCGCCTCCAACCGCGAGGACATGATCGATCCGGCGATCCTGCGGCCCGGCCGCCTGGACGTGAAGATCAAGATCGAACGTCCGGATGCGGAAGCGGCACTGGACATCTTCTCGAAGTACCTGACCGACGCGCTGCCGGTGCACGCCGACGATCTCGCCGAGTTCGGCGGCGACCGCGGCGCGTGCGTGCGGGCGATGATCGAGCGGGTCGTCGACCGGATGTACGCCGAGTCGGAGGAGAACCGGTTCCTGGAGGTCACCTACGCCAACGGCGACAAGGAGGTCCTGTACTTCAAGGACTTCAACTCCGGCGCGATGATCCAGAACATCGTCGACCGCGGCAAGAAGTACGCGATCAAGTCGGTGCTCGAGACCGGCGCCCCGGGCCTGCGGGTGCAGCATCTGCTCGATTCCATCGTCGACGAGTTCGCCGAGAACGAGGACCTGCCCAACACCACCAACCCGGACGACTGGGCCCGGATCTCCGGGAAGAAGGGGGAGCGGATCGTCTACATCCGCACCCTGGTCACCGGCAAGAACGCGAGCACCAGCCGGGCCATCGACACCGAGTCGAACACCGGCCAGTACCTGTAAACGGCGTGCGATGACGGGGTGGGCCGGGAGGGCGACTCCTGGCCCACCCCGTCACGCCTGCAGCAGGTTCGCGAGCAGCACCCGGGTATCCGGCACGAACGGCCACGCCGGGTTCCGCAGATGGGCGCGCAGCTCGTCGAGGGTCCACCACCAGCCCGCGGCGATCTCGCTGTCCTGGTGCGTCACCTCCCCGCCCCAGCAGGTTTCGAACGCCCACAGGTGACAGCGCAGCGGATGGCCGCGCCAGCTGCCGTCCCACGAGGCCGTCGCGAGCGGCGTCAATTCCACCCCGGTCACGCCGAGTTCCTCGGCCAGCTCCCGCCGGGCCGCCTCGATCGGAGTTTCCCCGGCGTCGATCACCCCACCGGCGAGACAGTCGTGGTGCGCCGCGAACACCGTCTTGCCCGCGGAGCGGCGGTGCACGTAGACGCGGGTGCGGTCCGGGGAGCGCAGCAACACGCCGGCGCTGCCGTGCCACAGCCCCTGCGCGTACACCTGCGAGCGCGGGGCCTGCCCGGTGCAGCGGCCGGCGGCGTCGTACACGACGACGAGTTCGTCGGAGCCGCGCTCGAACCAGGGTGTCGCATCCATTGGGATCATGCTGCCACCCGGGCCCGGGCGGCGTAGCGTCGAGGCGGTGCGCCCGGCATACCGCCCGGAGGGAGTCCGCCGATGCCGCTGCCCACGACCCTGGCCCGATTCAACCGGGTCGTCACCAATCGCCTGGTGCGGCCGCTGGCGGCGCACCTGCCGTACATGGCGGTCGTCGAACACCGCGGCCGCCGCTCCGGCCGGCTCTACCGCACCCCGGTCAACGTCTTCGTCGACGGCGACCGGTACCGGTTCGCGCTGACCTACGGCACCGACGTGGACTGGCTGCGCAACGTGCGGGCCGCCGGCGGCTGCACCGTGATCACCCACGGCCGCGCCGTGCCGTTGACCGACCCGCGGCCGGGCCACGACCCGCACGCGGCGTGGGCACCGCCGCCGGTGCGGTGGGTGCTCACCACGATCGGGGCCCACGACTACCTGGACTGCACCGCCGCCGCCGGGTGATCGGGGCCGCCGCACTCCCGCCGCGGCGGTGATCACCTAGTCTCGATGCCATGCAGCGGATCATCGGTATCGAGGTCGAGTACGGGATCTCCTCACCCAACGAACCCACGGCTAACCCGATCCTGACCTCCACCCAGGCGGTGCTGGCGTATGCGGCGGCCGAGGGGGTGCCGCGCGCCAAGCGCACCCGCTGGGACTACGAGGTGGAATCGCCGCTGCGGGACGCCCGCGGATTCGACCTGGGCCGCTTCAACGGACCGGCGCCGATCATCGACGCCGACGAGGTCGGCGCCGCCAACATGATCCTCACCAACGGGGCGCGGCTGTACGTCGATCACGCGCATCCGGAGTATTCGGCGCCGGAGGTCGCGGACCCGCTGGACGCGGTGATCTGGGACAAGGCCGGCGAACGCGTGATGGAGGCCGCGGCGCGGCACGCGTCCAGCGTGCCGGGGGCGCCGCGGCTGCAGTTGTACAAGAACAACGTCGACGGCAAGGGCGCCTCCTACGGCACCCACGAGAACTACCTGATGTCGCGGGACACCCCGTTCTCGGCGGTGGTGGCGGGCCTGACCCCGTTCTTCGCGTCCCGGCAGGTGATCTGCGGGTCCGGCCGGGTCGGGATCGGGCAGTCCGGGGACGAGGCCGGGTTCCAGTTGTCGCAGCGCGCCGACTACATCGAGGTCGAGGTGGGACTCGAGACCACCCTCAAGCGCGGCATCATCAACACCCGCGACGAGCCGCACGCCGACGCCGACAAGTACCGGCGGCTGCACGTGATCATCGGCGACGCGAACCTGGCGGAGATGGCCACCTACCTGAAGGTGGGCAGCACCGCGCTGGTGCTGGACCTGATCGAGGCCGGCGTCGACCTGTCCGATCTGCAGCTGGCGCGGCCGGTGACCGCGGTGCACCACATCAGCCACGACCCGACGCTGCGCAAGACGGTGGCGCTGGTCGACGGGCGGGAGCTGACCGGGCTGGCGTTGCAGCGGATCTACCACGAGCGGGCCGCCGAGTTCCACGACGGCACCGAGGACAAGCGGGTCCTCGACATCCTCGACAAGTGGGCGATGGTGCTCGACCTGCTCGAACGCGACCCGATGGAATGCGCGGACCTGCTGGACTGGCCGGCGAAGCTGCGGCTGCTGGAGGGTTTCCGCAACCGGGAGGGGCTGGCGTGGTCCGCGCCGCGGCTGCACATGGTGGACCTGCAGTACTCCGATGTGCGCCTCGACAAGGGCCTGTACAACCGGCTCGTGGCCCGCGGTTCGATGCAGCGGCTGGTCACCGAACAGCAGGTGCTCGACGCGGTGCACACCCCGCCGGCGGACACCCGGGCGTTCTTCCGCGGGGAGTGCCTGCGCCGCTTCGGCGCGGACATCGCCGCCGCCAGCTGGGATTCGGTGATCTTCGATCTCGGCGGGGAATCGCTGGTGCGGATCCCGACGCTCGAACCGCTGCGCGGCAGCCGCGCGCACGTCGGTGCGTTGCTCGAGTCGGTGGAGTCGGCGGCCGAGCTGGTGGACCAGTTGACGCACTGACCGGAGGGTGCGTGCGCGCCGACACACGGGCGCGCCGCACCCACAAGTCGCACTCGGTACCGGGTCGGCTCGGTAGGGTGGAGTTCTGAGCAGGATGGTGGCCCGTCCGGTCGTCGACCGGAGCCGGACACCACAGTGATCGAGGAGGTCGCGGCTATGGCGCAGGAGCAGACCACACGCGGCGGTGGTGGCGACGACGACGAAGTCGTCGGCGACGGTGGTGCCGGTCAGGAACGGCGCGAGAAGCTGGCGTCGGAAACCGACGATCTTCTCGACGAGATCGACGACGTGCTCGAGGAGAACGCCGAGGACTTCGTGCGGGCCTACGTGCAGAAGGGCGGCCAGTGACAACGGATCGTTCCTCCCTTCCCTATCGCGAGGTGCAGCCCCGGCTGCACCTCGCGTCTGAGATGTCGTCGTTCACCGAGCACCTGCGGATGCACGCCCCGGAGTTGCTGCCGGAGAACCGGTTCGGCGGTCAGCTCGGGACGCTCGGCGAGATCGCCCCGCACGGCACGACGATCGTGGCGGTGACCTTCGACGGTGGGGTGCTGCTCGCCGGTGACCGGCGCGCCACGATGGGCAGCCTCATCGCGAGCCGCGACGTGGACAAGGTGCACATCACCGACGACTACTCCGCGGCCGGCATCGCCGGAACCGCGGGCCTGGCCGTGGAGATGGTGCGGCTGTTCGCGGTCGAGCTCGAGCACTACGAGAAGATCGAGGGTGTGCCGTTGACGTTCGACGGCAAGGCGAACCGGCTCTCCTCGATGGTGCGCGGCAACCTCGGCGCGGCCATGCAGGGCCTGGCCGTGGTGCCGCTGCTGGTCGGGTTCGATCTCGACGCCATCGATTCGCGCCGCGCCGGTCGCATCGTCTCGTACGACGTGGTCGGCGGCCGGTACGACGAACGCGCCGGCTATCACGCCGTCGGATCCGGGTCGTTGTTCGCCAAGTCGTCGCTGAAGAAGCTGTTCCGGGCGGACGCGGACGAGCAGTACGCGCTGCGCACCGCGGTGGAGGCGCTGTACGACGCGGCCGACGACGACAGCGGCACCGGCGGCCCCGACACCACCCGCGGCATCTATCCGACCGCCGCGGTGATCACCGCGTCCGGGGCGACGATGGTGCCCGAGGCGACGTTGTCCGAACTGGCCCGCGCGATCGTGGCCGACCGCACCGCAGGAGGTGGGCAGTGACGCTTCCGTACTATGCGTCCGCCGAGCAGATCATGCGCGATCGCTCGGAGTTGGCACGCAAGGGCATCGGCCGCGGCCGCAGCGTGATCGCCCTGATCTACGCGGACGGGGTGCTGTTCGTCGCGGAGAACCCGTCGAAGGCGCTGCACAAGATCAGCGAACTGTACGACCGGGTGGGTTTCGCGGCGGTCGGCAAGTACAACGAGTTCGAGAGCCTGCGCCGCTCCGGGATCATGCACGCGGACATGCGCGGCTACGCGTACGACCGGCGGGACGTGACGGGCCGGTCGCTGGCGAACGCATTCGCCTCCACCCTCGGGTCGATCTTCACCGACCAGCCCAAGCCGTACGAGGTGGAGATCTGCGTCGCCGAGGTGGGCCGGTCCGACACCGAGGACGCGCCGCAGCTGTATCGGATCACCTACGACGGGTCGATCGTCGACGAACCGCAGTTCGTGGTGATGGGCGGCACCACCGAGCCGATCGCGACCGCGCTGCGCGAGGCCTATCGGCCCGGTCTCGAGCTCGATGCCGCGGTCGCGGTGGCGGTGACGGCGCTGCAGCGCGGCACCGGATCGGAGGCGGCGCCGCGGACCCTGGGCATCGGGGAGCTCGAGGTCGCGGTGCTCGAGAAGCCCCGGCCGCGCCGC
>NZ_JBMBTE010000041.1:0-45599 GCF_048897285.1 Rhodococcus sp. O3 | reverse complement strand
CCAGCCGAGACCGGTGGCGACCGCGATCGCGCCCAGCCCGGCGACGGCGAGCTGCCGATGCTGCGTGGTCGTGATGTCCTGTGCCTCCGCGTACGGAACGGCGACCGACAGGCGGGCGCGCGTCGCCTCGACCGGTGCGGTGACGGCGCGGTAGGGGACGTCGCCGACGGTGACGGTGTGGGCACCGAGGTCGAGTTCGGGAAGCTGCGTCGGGGTACTGGTGCGCACGCGGCCGTCCTTCTCGGCGCGGATCGTCACCGCGAACGCGCCGGCGTCGCCGAGCGCGGGCAGGAACAATCCGGCGGTCCCGGCGTTGGCGACGAGAACCTGCGCGGCGGTGTCGAGGCGGCGATCGAGCTGGGCGAGGTTGTTGCGGTCGATCTCGATCGCGACGAGCACCCCGAGCACGCCGACGACCACGGTCGTGCCCAACGCGGTTGCCGCCGCAACCCGCGCTCGAAGTGAAAAACGGTGTGGCATCAAGGTTCTCGCATCACGAACCCGACTCCGCGCACGGTGTGCACGAGTCGGGGTGCGCCGCCGGCCTCGAGCTTGCGGCGCAGGTATCCGACGAACACGTCCACGACGTTCGTGTCGGATGCGAAGTCATAGCCCCACACCAGCGACAGCAGGCGGTCGCGGGGCAGCACGATCCCGGCGTTGCGTGCCAGCACCTCGAGCAGCTCGAACTCGCGTTTGGTCAGTTCGACCGGCACCCCGGCGAGGTGCACGCGCCGACCGGCGGGGTCGAGTTCGAGGTCACCGACCCGCACGGTCGCAGAGGGAACGCCACCCCGCCCGCGTCCCCCGCCTCGCCCGCGACGCAGCATCGCCTTGATTCGTGCAACCAGTTCGGCGAGCACGAACGGTTTGGTGAGGTAGTCGTCGGCGCCGGCTTCGAGACCGGCGATGCGGTCGTCGACGGCACTGCGGGCGCTGAGCACGCAGATCGGGATGTCGTCACCCGCCTCGCGCAGCGCGGTCACCACGCCGGTGCCGTCGAGGATCGGCATGTTCATGTCCAGGACCATCGCGTCGGGCCGCTGCTGCTCGACGACCGCGAGCGCGTCGTGACCGTCCGTGGCGGTCAGGACCGCGAAACCGGACAGGCGCAGTCCGCGGCGCAGCGACGCGAGCACGTCCTCGTCGTCGTCGACGACCAGGACGGTGGCGTGGGCGCTCATGTGGGCATTGTGCCCCGTGCGTTCGCATCCGGGGCGGCGCCGAGCATGGACAGCACCAGTGCGACGTAGTTGCCGGCGAGCGCGTCGATGTCCATGCGGCCGGGCTGGTACCAGCGGGAGACGTCGATGCCGAGCGAGAGGATCGCCAGCGCCGCGGTGGGGACGTCGCCGACGGTGAACGCACCCGCGTCGACGCCGCGCTGGATCTCCTCGCGGATCACCGCGTCGGTGGCCCGCCGGATCTCCGCGATCTCCCGGTAGTGCTCGTCGGTGAGGGCGTGCAGTTCGTACTGGGCGACGCGGCACATCGTGTGGTGTTCGGCGTGGATGCGCACGAACCGGTCGACGATCGCGCGGATCCGGTCGACGGGAGTCTCCGCACCGGCGGCGGCCGCGGTGATCGAGTCGAGGACGAACCGGTGCCCGATGCGGCTCGCTTCGAACAGCACCTCCTCCTTGGAGGGAAAGTGCACGTAGAGCGCGGCGGGGCTCAGCCCTGCACCGACCGAGATGTCGCGGGTGGTCGTGGCGTGGTAGCCGCGCCGGGCGAACGAGTCCACGGCCGACAGCACGAGGCGCCGCGCGACGTCTGACTTGACGCCGGTCAGGGCGGCGGGGTCGCCGGGCCCGGCGGTGGTGGCGGTGCTGTCGGTCATGGTTGTCCGTCCTGGTCGATCGGGGTGCTCATTGACATCATGCACCGTCACCGGTTTACTAAGTGAGCGCTTAGTCGTCCTGAAAGGATAGCCATGCCCGCTCCCGTCCTGTCCCGGCGTGACCTCGACTTCCTGCTGTACGACTGGCTCGACGTCGTGTCGCTGACCGGCCGCCCCTACTTCGCCGAGCACTCCCGCGAGACGTTCGACGGCATCCTCGACCTCAGCGCCGACCTCGCCACCAAGCATTTCGCCACGCACAACAAGAAGGCCGACGCCGAGGAACCGCGCATCGGCGAGGACGGGCGCGTCGAGATGATCCCCGAGGTCAAGGAGGCCCTCGACCAGTTCTCCAAGGCCGGGCTGCTCTCCGCGAGCTTCGACGAGTCGCTCGGTGGCACGCAGCTGCCGGTGACCGTGCTGCGCGCGGCGATGGCGTGGTTCCAGGCCGCGAACGCCGGAACCTCCGCGTACCCCTTCCTCACCGTCGGCAACGCCAACGTCATCGCCACCCACGGCACCGAGGAGCAGGTCGCGACGTACGTTCCGTCACTGCTCGAGGGCCGGTTCTTCGGCACCATGTGCCTGTCCGAGCCGCAGGCCGGCTCGTCGCTCGCCGACATCACCACCAAGGCCGTCCCTCAGGACGACGGCACCTACCGCCTGACCGGCACCAAGATGTGGATCTCCGGCGGCGACCACGAGCTGACCGAGAACATCGTCCACCTGGTGCTCGCGAAGATCCCCGGCGGACCGGCCGGCGTCAAGGGCATTTCGCTGTTCATCGTCCCGAAGTTCCTCGTGAACGCCGACGGCACGCTCGGCGAACGCAACGACGTCGCCCTCGTGGGCCTGAACCACAAGATGGGCAACCGCGGCACCACCAACACGCTGCTGAACTTCGGCGACGGGTCCTTCACCCCCGGCGGGCGCGAGGGGGCGGTCGGGTACCTGCTCGGCGAGGCCAACAAGGGCCTGTCGTACATGTTCCTGTTGATGAACGAGGCGCGCATCGGCGTCGGATTCCTCGCGACCGCCCTCGGCTACACCGGGTATCTGCAGTCGCTCGAGTACGCGCGCACCCGCACGCAGGGCCGTCCGCTCGCCGACAAGGACCCCGCCTCCGCGCAGGTGCCGCTCATCGAGCACGCCGATGTCCGCCGCATGCTGCTGGCGCAGAAGGCATACGTCGAGGGTGCCCTCGCGCTCGGGCTGTACTGCTCCAAGCTCGTCGACGAGGAGCGCAGCGCCGCGGACGCCGACGCCCGCGACCGCGCCGGCCTGCTGCTCGACGTGCTCACCCCGATCGCGAAGTCGTGGCCCTCGCAGTGGTGCCTCGAGGCGAACAGTCTCGCGATCCAGGTGCACGGCGGCTACGGCTACACCCGCGAGTTCGACGTCGAGCAGTTCTACCGCGACAACCGGCTCAACCAGATCCACGAGGGCACTCACGGCATCCAGGGCCTGGACCTGCTCGGCCGCAAGGTGATCATGAAGGGCGGTGCCGGTCTGGCGCTGCTGGGGGAGACCATCGCCGCGACCGTCGCGAAGGCGCGGGCCGCCGGCGGCGCCGCCGCCGAGTACGCGCAAGAGCTGGAGGCGGCCGTCGTGCGCGTCGGTACCACCACCGCGAAGCTGTGGGCGGGCCGCGATCCCGAACTGGCGCTGGCGAACTCGTCGGTCTACCTCGAAGCGGTCGGACACGTGGTGGTCGCGTGGATCTGGCTCGAACAGCTCCTCGCCGTCGGCGACCGCGAGGGCGCCTTCTTCGACGGCAAGCGCGCTGCCGCCCGGTACTTCTACCGTTTCGAACTGCCGAAGACCGGACCCCAGTTCGACCTGCTCGACAGTCTGGACCGCACCACGCTCGACGTCTCGCCCGAGGTGTTCTGAGCTATCACCATGGCACGGTGAGAGATTCGCCGACCGGGAGCGCATGCCACCGGTCGGCGTAATCGTCGAGTCGTCCGACGATCTGCTCGACGACGGGTGGAATCTCGTTGCGGGTGACGTACGCGGGCAGAGATTTCGCGAACCCGCGCCGCACCTCCCACACCGGAACGGCGATTCCCGCCAGCTCCTCCGATCGGCCCATGTCCTTCTTCGCCCGATCGGAGAGCTTGGCGCCCTTGGACTTCCGGTGACGGGCGGCTTTCGCCCGCTCGGCGGGATCGGCCGGCCAGAACAGGCCGTTGTCACCCGCCGCGAGCTGCCCGAACACCCCGAGTTCGATACCGGCCACCTGCTCGACGAGCAGATGCACCAGGTCGTGCGGCAGATAGGGATGACCGCCGGGACCGTTGCGCGGAGCCAGCACCGCACCGGTCCCACGATGTACGGCGATGTCGTAGCTGGTGCCGGGACCCTTGGTGAACACAACCTGCATGCTCGTACGGTAGATGCCGCGTGCACCGGCACGCACCCGAATTACCGCCGTCAGGCCGAGGCGCGGTCCACCAGCAACGTCAGGGCGTGACGCACCGTCTTCGCCAGCACCTTTTCCGGATCGCCTTCGAAGTACCGCTCCTCGTAGCGGGTGCCGCCCGGTCCGGTCGTCGCGAAACACACTGTGCCCGGGGGACGTCCGTCCTGCGGGTCGGGTCCACCGGCTCCGGTGACGGCGACGACGAGATCGGCATCCAGCAGCCGCGCCGTGTGCTCTGCCATCGCCCGCGCCGCCGCCTCGCACACCACCGGACCCTCGGGCACCTTCAGCAGACCGTGCTTGACGGACCGCGAATACGCCACGATGCCGCCGCGGAACCATTCCGAGCTTCCCGGACCGGCGCCGAGTCGCGAGGCGATCGCCCCCGACGTCAGCGACTCCGCGCACGCCACCGTGTACCCGTGGGCATCCGTGAGGTCGGCGAGCCGCTCGACCAGTTCCTCGGACTGCCGCGTGCCGTCCGCCACGTCACTCATTCGAGTCCCCTTCCCGGTGTTCGGACCGGACCCACCGGCCCAGCAGTGTTCCGTCGTCGTCGGCCAGCAAGTGCTCGCGTCGCATCGACGTCGGCGCCGACACCGGGGCGGTCGCGATGCGACCCGCCGAACCGGCCGCCAGCATCGGCGCGAGCGTCAGGCACAGCTCGTCGACCACCCCGTCGGCGATCAGGGTGCCGAACAATCTCGGGCCACCCTCGCACAGCACCCGGCGCCAGCCGGCGTCGGCGAGCGCCGAGACGAGGCTGGTGCCGTCGATCTCGTGGTCGGCGACGACCCGCACGTCCGCGCCGGCATCGATCAACGCGCGACGCTTCGCATCGGATACCCGGGCACTGGTGAACACAACCGGCGGCACGAACGTGTCGGTGAACAGCCGCATCTGCGGATCGAGATCCCCCGACGCGGTGACCACCACGATCGGCGCGATCTCGGGCAGCCCCGCCGCTGCCCGGCGTTCGCGCAGCGCCGGGCTCGTGCGTGCACCCCCGTAGTTCTCACCCCGGGCCGTGCCCGCCCCGACGACGATCACCTCGGCGAGCTCACGCAGCATCCCGAAGACCTTCTTGTCGGCCGGGGTCCCGAGCCCGCCGGAGCGGCCGTCCACCGCGACGGCACCGTCGAGCGACGACACGAAGTTGACGCGGATCCACGGCCCGTCCGATTGCGGGGGATAGGCGTACAGGGCGCGCAGGCCGGCGTCGTCGAGTGTGCGGGCGGGATCGATCGGGTCGTCGAGGCGGCGCATCCTCCGATCAGATCACGGGTATCCGCGGTGCCGCCAGCTATCCGCTGGTCCGATCGTCGGGAAGGATGGCTGGCCACCGAGCGGATACGAATTCCACAGGCGGCGCATCCATCCACAGATCGCCGCGGATCACCGGTTCACCGGGGAAAGCGCGCGTCGTCGTGCGGCACGCTGGCGGTCATGGCAGAACCGCTGTTCCGACGCGACGCTCTCGCTGCCGGCCGTACCGACGCCGAACTGCGGCGGGCGGTACGACGCGGCGACCTCGCACGGCTCACGCCCGGCGTCTATCTCGACAACGAGGGACTACGGCACCTCGACGACGTCGGTCGGCACACGATCTACGCGCGGGCCGCGGGGGCGAAGCTCGGGCCGGCCGCGGCGATCAGCCACATCTCCGCCGCCGTCCTGCACGGGTTCGACGTGTGGCGTACCGACCTGGGGCAGGTGCACGTCACCAACGGGCGCGACGCCGGAGGGTATCGGTCGGAGACGCGCGACGTGCACGCCGGGAGGCTCGACGGGGACGTCGTCGAACTCGACGGCGTGTGCGTCACGTCCCCGGCTCGTACCGTCGTCGACCTCGCCCGGACGGTGAGCGAGGACGAAGCCGTCGTGATCGGCGACAGCGCCCTGCGTCGCTACCCGGACCTGTGTTTCGACGGTCCGCTCGACGTGCCGCGAACCGGGATTGCCGCAGCCCGGCGCGTCGTAGGCTTCCTCGACGGACACAGCGAGAGCCCTGGCGAATCCCTCAGCCGGCTGCGGTTGCGCGACAGCGGCATACCCGACCCCGACCTGCAGCGGACGATCCGCACCCCCGGTGGCGTGTTCGTCGCGCGCGTCGACTTCTTCTGGGAGCAGTGGGGGATCATCGGCGAGTTCGACGGCATGGTCAAGTACGAGGAGGTCGGCGACGTCCGCGCCGAGAAACGGCGAGAGGACGCGTTGCGCGACCTCGGGTTCGAGGTGGTCCGCTGGACCTGGCCGGAGCTTTTCCGCTTCGAGACGGTCGTGGCGCGGTTCGGGAGGGCACTCCGCCGTATCCGCTCGGCGCCCAGTCAGACGCTGTGACGATCGTCGGGAAGTTTGACCGGGGACCTAGCGGATGTCGGGAGAGCCGTCGTCACGCGTCGTGGCCGGCGTCGATGTCGCGTACGTCGCGGAACGTCACGAGGTCGGTGAGGTCGCTGCGGAGTTCGCCTTCGTCGGGGGCGAGCAGGAAACCGACATGGTCGCCGAGTTCGAACCGGCCGAGGATCTCGCCGGTGAACCAGGCCGCGGCATCGTCCAGGATGGGCAGCCCGTGCGGACCCTCGCTCCAGCGGCAGTGCGCGAACTTGTCCACCTCGTCGCCGGTCTCCCCGCCGAACAGCGTGGCCAGCGACAGGTTCCGCTGGTCGAGGACGTGCACGGCGAGATGGTCGGCCGCGGTGGCCACCCGGAACGTGCGGTTCTTGTCGGACAGGCCCACGAGGAACCGCGGTGGGTCGATCCCCGCCTGGGTGGCGAAACCGACCAGGCACCCGCTGCGTTCGTTCGCCGCGCGCGTGGTCACCACGAACATCGGATAGTCGAGGCGGTCCACGATCGCGGAGAACCCGTCGCTCGAGCCGCTGATGGGATCGGACATCGCCGCATCGTACGTCGGATCGAGGCCGGGCGCGCGCGTTTGATCGGCCGCCGAGCGCGGGTACTCACGCTGCCATGACGGTCGACGAAGGTTCGGGACGCACCGGTGGGACGGTCGCGCCCGACGATCCCCGCAAACCGGACTCACCGACGGATCTGACGAAACCGTCGTGGAAGTACGTGATCCGCAGGACAGTGCGCGAATTCGGCCGCGACCAGTGCACGGACCTCGCCGCCGCGCTCACCTACTACGCGGTGCTGTCGCTGTTTCCCGCGCTGCTCGTGGTGGTGTCGCTGCTCGGCGTGGTCGGGCAGGGACGATCCACGGTCGACGGAATGATGCAGATGGTCGAGGAATTGGGTCCCGCCTCGGCGGTGGACACCCTGCGTGAACCGGTGGAGCAGCTCGTGAACGCTCCGTCCGCCGGGCTCGCGCTGATCATCGGTATCCTCGCCGCGCTGTGGACCGCGTCGGGCTACGTCGGCGCGTTCGGCCGGGCGATGAATCGCATCTACGAGATCGACGAGGGCCGGCCGGTGTGGAAACTGCGGCCGCTGATGCTGCTCGTCACGGCGCTGGCGCTCGTCGCCGCCGGCGCGACCGCCGCGATGCTCGTGATCAGCGGTCCGGTCGCGCGTGCCCTCGGCGATGCCGTCGGGCTCGGCGACACCGCGGTCACCGTGTGGAACATCGCCAAATGGCCGGTGATGCTCGTGCTCGTCGTGGTGATCGTGGCGGTGCTCTACTACGTCACACCCAATGTGGCGCAACCGAAGTTCCGGTGGCTCAGTCTCGGATCGGTCATCGCGATCGGCACCTGGATCGCAGCCTCGGTGATCTTCGCGTTCTACGTCTCCAACTTCGGCAGTTACGACCGCACGTACGGTTCGCTCGCCGGTGCGGTGATCTTCCTGCTGTGGCTGTGGATCACGAACCTGGCGCTACTGTTCGGGGCCGAATTCGATGCGGAACTCGAGCGCGGCCGCCAGCTGCAGGCCGGCATCGCCGCAGAGGAGTCGCTGCAGCTGCCCGAGCGCGACACCCGGGTGAGCGAGAAGAACGACGCGAAACTGCAGGAACTCGTCGACTACGGACGACAGCTGCGCACCGGCGCCGGTCACGACACGGAAGGACCCCGCCGCTGAGCAGCTCTCGGCGGCGGGGCCCCTGCGTCTTCTGCTCTAGCCGCCGAGCTGCCGCTCCAGCGCCTCGAGCACCGCGGGGTCCTCGATGGTCGAGGGAACCGTGTACTGCTCGTGATCGGCGATCTGCCGCATGGTCTTCCGCAGGATCTTGCCGGAGCGGGTCTTCGGCAGCGCCTGCACCACGGTCACGTCGCGGAAGGTTGCGACGGCGCCGATCTGTTCGCGGACCATCGCGACCAGTTCCTGCCGGAGCGTCTCCGGATCGATCTCGACGCCGGCCTTGAGGACGACGTAGCCGCTGGGCCGCTGGCCCTTGAGCTCGTCGCGGATGCCGATGACCGCGCACTCGGCGACCGCGGGGTGCGACGCCACGACCGCCTCCATGCTTCCTGTCGAAAGGCGGTGTCCGGCAACGTTGATGACGTCGTCGGAGCGGCCGAGGACGAACACGTAGCCGTCCTCGTCGATGTACCCCGAGTCGCCGGTGAGGTAGTAGCCGGGGAACGTGTCGAGGTAGGAGCGGCGGTAGCGGTCCTCGTCGCGCCACAGACCGGTGAGGGTGCCGGGCGGCAACGGTAGCGCGATGACGATGTTGCCCTCGGTGCCGGCCTCGACGGGCTTGCCTTCGCCGTCGACGATTTCGACGCGGTAGCCCGGAACCGGGACGGTGGGGGAGCCGGCCTTGAGCGGCATCGGTTCGAGGCCACGCAGATTCGCTGCGATCGCCCAGCCGGTCTCGGTCTGCCACCAGTGGTCGACGACGGGGCGGCCGAGGACGGCGGTCGCCCATTCGTAGGTGTCCGGGTCGAGACGCTCGCCGGCCGCGAACAACGTCCGCAGCGACGAGATGTCGTACTTCTTCAGCTCCTCGGCGTTCGGATCGGCCTTGCGGACGGCGCGGATCGCGGTGGGCGCGGTGAACAGCGCACGGACACCGTATTCGGAGATGATCCGCCAGAACGCGCCCGCGTCGGGGGTGCCCACCGGCTTGCCCTCGTACATCACGGTCGTCGCGCCGACGAGCAGCGGCCCGTACACGATGTAGGAGTGGCCGACGACCCAGCCGACGTCGGAAGCCGTCCACCACACGTCACCGGCGGAGATGTCGTAGATGTTGCGCATCGACCAGGTCAGCGCGACCGCGTGACCGCCGTTGTCGCGGACCACACCCTTCGGCTTCCCGGTGGTCCCCGAGGTGTACAGGATGTACAGCGGGTCGGTGGCGGCGACCGGGACCGGATCGGCCGGTGTGGCGTCGGCGACCAGCTCGTCCCAGTCGAACCACGCCGCCGACGAGGTCTTGTAGTCCGCGGCCGAGCCCGGGATGGACTCGCGGTCCTTGACGATCACGGTGTGCGGCGGGGTCTGCGACAAGCCGATCGCCTGTTCGACCATGGGGAGGTATTCGACGGTGCGGCCCGGCTCGAGACCGCCGGACGCGGTCACCAGGAGCGCCGGTTGCGCGTCGTCGATACGGGTGGCCAGTTCCTTCGCGGCGAACCCGCCGAACACCACCGAGTGCACGGCGCCGATGCGGGCGCACGCGAGCATCGCGATGGCTGCCTCCGGGATCATCGGCATGTAGACGATGACACGGTCCCCGGCGACGATGCCCTGGTCACGCAGCACGCCGGCGAACACGGCGACCTCGTCGAGCAGCTCGGAATAGGTGTAGGTGCGCTTGGCCGGGACCATCGCCGAGTCCCAGATCAGCGCGGTGCGGTCGCCGTGGCCGGCCTGCACGTGCCGGTCCAGTGCGTTGACGCTGGTGTTGAGCGTGCCGTCCGGGAACCAGCGGAAGCTGGGCGCTTCGGAACCGTCGAGAGCCCGGGTCGGTGCGTTCACCCAGTCCACTCCGCGCGCGGCGTCGAGCCAGAATGTCTCCGGGTCTTCCACACTCTGCCGGAACGCCTCCGCGTACGAGCTCATCGATTCGTGTCCTTCCTCCACACAGCACTGTGACGCCGAACACCTTATGCGACCGAACGGTGCCCCGGGCGCCACCCCGCGGTTCCGTGCGGGTGCCGTGCGCCGGACGGTCCGAATCGGTCGACGAGCGGGTGGCGGGCAGTAGCGTGGGTTGCATGACGCTGCTCGCCGAAGACCTGCTGCTGTTGCTGCTGGACGACGAATCGGGCAAGCCGATCGTGGACGGTACCCGATTGCCGCGGGTGCTGGCCGGGGCGGTGCTGCTCGAACTCGCACTCGCCGGGGCCGTCACGCCCGACGTCGACGGCAGCGTCGTCCGGAAGGGCCGGCTCGTGGTGCGCCCGGATTCGGCGCCGGACGATTCGGTGCTCGCCGACGCCACCCGCAGGCTCGCCGACGCGAAACCGATGAAACCGACGTCGGCGATCGAGAAGCTCACCAAGGGGCTGCAGGACACGCTGATCGATCGGATCGTCGATCGGGGATGGCTGCGGGAAGACCGCGGTCGGATCCTCGGACTGTTCACGACGCGCCGGTGGCCCGCGGTGGACGAGAGCCACGAGCGGCACGTGCGCGCCGAACTGCGCGCCGCGCTGGTCGACGGTCTCACCCCGTCGCCACGGACCGCGGCCCTGATCTCGATGCTCTCGGCAGTCTCCGCGGCCTCGAAGGTGTTCCCGGACGCGGACAAGCGTGCCGTGAACAAGCGCGCGAAGGAGATCGCCGAAGGGGAATGGGCGGGAGCCGCGGTCCGTCAGGCGGTCGAGGCGGTCAACACCGCCATGATCGCGGCCGTCACCGCGGGAGCCGTCGCGGCCTCTAGCGGGTGAGCAGGAATATCGCCGCGCCGGGTCACCGGAGAATCCGGCGCCGGTCACTCCCGGGCCGATCCCTCGCAGCCTGCCCGGTCGCCGCCTATCGTTGTCCCATGGACCCGCCCGTGACGCGGTACATCCAGCGCGACGGCCACGCACTGGCGTACCAGCTGATGGGCGGCGGACCCCACCCGGTGGCCTGGTTCTTCGAGGACATGATGCACCCGGACCTGATGTGGACCGATCCGCATCTGCATTACAACTTCGAACGCTGCTCCAGATTCGCGCGGTCGCTGTTCTTCCAGCGGCGCGGCTTCGGGCTGTCCGATCCCGTCGATCACGTCCCGACCCTCGAGGAGCAGGCCGACGATGTCCTCGCGGTCCTCGACGACGCCGGTGTCGCACAGGTGACACTGGTCGGAGCGTCCAGCACCTGCGGGGCGGTCGCCCTGCTCGCCGCCCGCTGTCCCGACCGGGTCTCCGGGCTGGTCCTCGCCGAGCCCTGGTCGGAGGCTCTGCTGTCCGAGAACGACGAGCCGCCGCCCGGGTGGACCCGCATCCAACGGGACCGGTTCGTCGATTCGTTCCGGGGTGCGTATGCGCGCTGGGGGCACGGAGAACTGACCTCTCTGACGCATCCCACCCTCGATGTTCCGCACAACCGTCGCATCATGGCTCTGCTCGAACGTTGTTCTGCCACACCGGCAACTGCGCAGCAACATCTCGAGTGGGCGATGCGGGGCGAACTACGCGCAGGTGCTGCCCTCGATCCAGTGCCGCGCCGAGGTGCTGCACCAGCCGGACACCCTGTTCGCCCGGGACGCCGTCCGCCGGGTCGCCGAACTCGTGCCGAACGGCCGCTTCCACGACTTGCCGCCGATCCCGGCCGGCGCGACCCTCGGCGAGGCGTTGATTCCGGTGCTCGACCACGTCGAGGAACTCGCCACCGGCACGGTCCGCCCGGTCGACGCGGACCGCTTTCTCACCACCCAGCGTTCGGTCGGGTGCGTTCATCCGACCGCTGCGAACTGACGGGCAGCGGCGAGGACCTTCGGGCCGACGTCGGGGAGATCGCCCTCGCGGAGCAGCAGCGCCGGCGGGCGGTCGTCGAGGATCGGGTTCAGGCCCTGGAACCAGGTCTGGGCCACGGCCGGGGTGTCGCGTTCTGCGATCAGTCGGGCGGCGCGGTAGGCGATGCGGAGGCGTTCGACGTCGGTTTCGTTGTTGATGGTGCGGGTGCCTTCGGCCCACTGGCGGACAGCTCGGGTTTCCTTGACTTTCCCGAGGTACGCGACCAGCTTGGCACCGAGGAGCTCGCGCAGCGCTGTGACCAGCTCCGATTGGGTCATGCGGGCGGCGTCGTTGTAGGCGGCGAGGTCGGGTCGTGGGTGTGCGGTTGTCATTGCAATCCACCTCCTAATCACAGGGTAAATCACACTCTCAATGCCGTCCAGGTTCTCGCTCGGACCGACGGGCTCGCCGGGCACCGCCGACGAGCCGGCGGCCGGGCGGAGGACCGGACCGGAAGCAAACAGCCGATCGCGGGAACCATTCCGACTTCCCGCGCCTCTGATATGGACGTCGGCGTGTCAAGAGTGCAGGATGAGGCGGCGCCGCGGACCGTCGTCGCGGGGCGCCGCCTCTCTGGGTCCGGCTGAGTTTCTGGTGGTGGCGAGCGTGTCGGTTTCGACGCGTGGTCAACTCTGATGTACGCGGGTTGGGTACCGCAGGAAGGTTATTCGGCTGGAGTGGCTCGCTCGTCTAGCGTCGAGCGTGATCCCCCCCACCGTGAGTTCCCTTGCCGGGCGGTCCAAATCGTCCCAGGTGTCGAGTTCGGCGGCGACGCACTGCACTCGCGGCGGTCGCGGAGTCGGCCGAGCAGGTGCCGTACGACCGGGACAGCATCTCGTGCCGCCACGACGTATCCGCCGGAATGTAGACACCATTGGCGCGGGAGTGGTGTGCCGGGATGCCGAGGGTGTCCGTGAGGCGCGCGGTGGCCTTCCCCGGCCGGCACGCTCCCGGGTCGAATTCTCAGTCGGGCAACCCCAGCCGGCGGTAGCGCTCGAGCCGCCGCGCGTACCTCGTATCGGCGGATTCGCTCGCCAGATCGCCGAGTTCGACGGCCACGGCCGCGCCGACCCGCTTCACGAACTCCGTGGGTTCTTCTGTGGCGTCGGGGAATTCGGGAATCACACCGTCGACTATGCCGTGGCGCAACAGATCCCGCGAGCGCACTCCCTGCGCGGCGGCCATCTGCGGTGCGTGCGTCGTGTCGCGGTGCACAATCGCGCTCGCACCTTCCGGCGGCAGCGGCGCCAGCCAGCCGTTCTGCGCACACAGCACGCGGTCGGCGGGCAGCAACGCCAGGGCACCCCCGCCGGTGCCCTGACCGAGCAGCACCGACACCGTCGGGGTCGGCAGCGTCACCAGATCGGCTATGCACCGGGCGATTTCCGGTGCGAGGCCCTTCTCCTCGGCCTCACGCGACAGCGAAGCACCGAGGGTGTCGATGACCAACACGAGCGGCAGCCTCAACTCGTCGGCGAGCCGCATCGCGCGACGCGCCTCGCGCAGCGCACCCGGCCCCATCGTCAGCGCAGCGGACTGGCCGCTGCGGTCCTGACCGAACAGCACGCACGACACGCCCCGGAACCGGGCGAGCGAGAGCAGCACCGTCTTGTCGGCCTCGCCCTGACCGGTGCCGGACAGCGGTACCTGCGCCGACGCGGCGTGCCGCAGCAACTGCCGGATACCGGGCCGTTCGGGACGGCGGGACAGGATCACCGACTGCCACGCGGGCACATCCGGCACCTCGTCGATGTCCGTGACGGCAGCCTCGGCGCCTTCGTCCGGGCTGCTCGGCTCGACCAGCACCCGCAGCGTGCGGTGCACGAGCCGCCGCACCGCCTCGAGGGGGGCCACCCCGTCGATCACGCCGTTGGCGGACAGGTTCTCGGCGGTCTGCACACCCGGCGGGAATTCCTCGTGGTACAGCGCCTTGTAGACGCGCGGTCCGAGGAAGCCGACGAGCGCACCGGGTTCGGCGGCGGTGATGTGGCCGAGCGAACCCCATGACGCGAACACCCCGCCGGTCGTCGGATTGCGCAGGTACACCAGGTATCCGAGGTGCGCGGCCTTGTGCGCGGCGACCGCCGCGGCGATCTTCACCATCTGCACGAACGCGAGCGTGCCCTCCTGCATGCGGGTGCCGCCGGAGGTGGGGGACGCGAGCAGCGGCACACCTTCGGCGGTGGCGCGTTCGACCGCCGACACGATGCGCTCGGACGCGGCCACCCCGATCGACCCGGCCAGGAACGCGAACTCGCACGCGATGATCGCGATGGGACGGCCGTGCACCGTGCCGATACCGGTGATCACCGATTCGTCGACGCCGGAACGCTCGGCCGCACGAGCGAGTTCGGCGCGGTACGCCTCGTCGGCGCCGACGTCGACGGGTGTCGTGTCCCAGGAGACGAAACTGCCCTCGTCGAGGACGCTGTCGATGAACTCCCGTGCGGAGATTTTGCTGCCGGCCACGTCGCCTCCACCTGTCGATCCTGGTGTCAAGCTATACCCGAGTGGTTGCCCGGTACTCGGCTCGACCCACCGGATGCCGACGCGTCCTGTTGTGGCCGCACCCCGTGCCCGTACTGTGAGTGCAGAAACCCGAGTCGTGCCGCGTAGACCCGTCGCAACACAGCTCACCGAGGCGTACGGGTCGCGACACAGAAATGGACGCAGTCGAGTGCACGACACCGCCGGTCGAGGGATCCAAGCCTTCATCTCCGAGGTCATCCAGCGTGGAGGCCGCGCCGAGCGGCTCGACCACCTGCCGCGCAACCCGGTCGAGGTCCGGGGTGCGGACGGGAGCAGCCGCATCGTCCGCGTCCGGACCAGGATCGACGGGGACTGGCAGGCCAGACGGCAGGATGCCCTGCCCGACACCGACGACACCGGCCCGCAGTTCTGGGTGTTCGTCGACCTGGGCAGCGACCCGCCGGGATACTTCGTGCTGCCCTCCGACGAGGTCGCGGCGGGCATCGCCGCCGAGGTGGACCTCTGGATGGCGGATGTCCCCGGCCGGACCCACACAGGCAGCCACGCCATCCCCCTCAGCAGCGTCGTCCACGGCAAGGACTGCTGGGACCTGCTCGGCCTGGCAGCCGCCAAGGACACCACCCTGTACACCGACGACGACGCGGCCGAGGCCGAGGCCGAGCGGCGCGCCCGCAACCGTGCGAAGAAGGCGGGTGCCGGTGCGGTGCGCAAGTCGACCGAACCCGAGGCCGTCGAGGACCTGCGGCTGCGGGTGATCGCCGACCGGGGCGGTTATCGCGTCAAGGGCAGGTTCGACCCGGCCACCGGCGCCCTCGAGATCACGGCCGGTCCGATGGAGGGCCGGCGATTCCCGGACCCGACGACCGCCGCCGGCGCCGTCGCCAGCTACATCAGCGGCGACACCGAAACCTGCGACGGCGGCACATTCTGGCGGCTCGATCAGCCGGAGTCGACGCCGCTGCGGAGCTACCTCGGCTGACCGACGTTCGCGTCGCATCGTGGCGCGGTCACCCGGTCGCCGGCTCGAGGTCGAGGAGAAGGACACCGCCCAGGGCGATCGCCGAGACCCAGACGGTGGAGACGGCCGCGAGGGCGAACGGGCGCCAGCCGACCCCGCGGAGGACGGAGATCCGCACGCCGGTACCGAGCGCGAACATCGCGGTAGTGAGCAGCGCGGTCTGGGCGAGTCGTGCGAGGTCGAGCGCCCGGTCGGGCAGCAGCCCGGTCGCCCGCAGCGCCACGAACCCGACGAATCCGAGCAGGAAGAGCGGAACCAGCGGTGGCCGCCCGGCGGGGCTGTCCGCGGTGCTGCGACGGCGGGAGACGACGCCGATCCACGCGACCACGGGCGCGAGGAGTGCGACACGGGCGAGTTTGACGGTGACGGCGACCGCGAGGGCGCTCGCCCCCGCCGTTCCGAGACGGCCGGCATCGATCGCGCCGCCGGTCGCCACGACCTGCGCCACCTCGTGGACGGCAGCACCGGCCCAGATACCGGCCCGGGTCGTGTCGAGCCCCAGCAGCGACACGGCGAACGGGAGTCCCGGGATCATGGCGGTCCCGAACACGACCACCAGCGCCACGGCCGTGACGACGTGCTGCTTGCGGGCTGCGGTTACCCCCTCGACCGCCGCGACCGCGGCGGCGCCGCAGATCGAGAAGCCACACGCGATGAGAAGACGCTCGCCCCACTCCATGCCGAGAAGCCGGCCCACCGCCATGGTGCCGGCGATCCCGCCCACCACCACGGCGGCGGCGAGGGCGAGAACGCCCCAGCCGAGGCCGAGAACATCGGAGAGCAACAGTTGCAGGCCCAGCAGTGCCACGCCGATGCGCAGCAGCCGTCGCGAGGCGACTGCGATGCCGGAGGCGGTGAAGGACGGTAGTGCAACGAAATTGGTGATCGTCGCACCGAGGACGATCGCGACCAGCAGTGGACTGACGCCGGTCGGTGCGGCGATGCCGAGCGCCGCGGCGGCACCCACGGCGCAGAATGCGAGCCCCGGCAACGGGGTTCGCAGACGCGTCCGGATCGGAGGTGCGGCGGCGGTGGGGGAGAGAACCATTCTCCCACCGTGGCCCGAGTACGCCGAAACCGATAGACGGCATTCCGGCATCAGGACATATCGATTCGATATGTTACTCGGGTGCGGGGGACCTACCTTCGGTGGTCCCGGAGCGCCATCGACTCGGGCTGTGGCCGAACTGCTTTCGGAACCAGCGGGAGAAGTTCGCGGGGGAGGAGAATCCGAGAAGTTCGGAGACCTCGGTGAGCGAGTACCGGGTGTTGCCCACCATGTGTGAGGCCAGTTCGGCGCGGGTGGAGTCGAGCACCGACGAGAACGTGTGACCCTCTGCGGCGAGTTGGCGGTGCACGGTACGGCGATCGACGCCCAGGCTCCGGGCAACCTGCTCGGCGGAACACCGCCCGGTGGGCAGCAGGAGCTCGATCAGGTCGCGGACCCTGCTCGAGGTGGTGACGTCCTCGCGCGCGTCGACACCTTCGAGGATCTTCCGGGTGTAGGGGCGCAGCAGCGGATCCGACATGGCGTTCGGTGCGTCGAGGTCCTTGGTGTACAGGGATATTCCGTCGAATCTCTCGGCGAAGAGCACCTCGGTTCCGAACATCCGGCGATGGGCGGCTGGATCGTGGGGTGCGGGACGGGTGAAGGACACCGAGAGCGGTCGCCACGTCCGGCCCAGGAATCCCTTCAGCAGCTGGTGCAGTACCCCGACGGCAAGGTCGATCGATTGGGGGAAGTCGCCGGGTACGCCCACGTCGAGTTCGACGCGCAGGGTCGTGATCCCGCCGTTCTCGCCGATGCGGGTCCTCAGTGCCTCGTTGTACATGTGCTGATAGCGCACCAGCATCTTCACGGCACTGCGGACGTCGGGTTCCTCGCGGATGACCAGGCTCAAGGGGCCGAGGTTGGAGAAGCGACGCAGTCCGGCGAGCGCGATGCCGAAGTCGTCGCGGCCGGACGCCGTCGCCGAGTTCTCGAGCAGCGTCGCGATGGCCGACGCCGGTACCCAGCGGTCCTGGAGGCCGAGTCCGGCGGGATCGAGGCCGGCGTCGCGGATCATTCGGGCGGGATCGAGTCCGGCCGAGTGGGCGAGCTCGACGTAGTTGTTCAGCGATGCGTAGCGGGCGAGTGGCTTCATGTCGTCACCGATGTCCCGAAATGAACAGGGTCATGTCCCATGAGGATAAGCATAGGGGTCGGGAGCCCAGTAGTGTTAGCCACATCACAGATCGGCTCCACGAACACCGGAGCCGGACACGCACAGCGTCGGTGAATTCCGCGATCCCGCAACGGGATCGAACGCACCCCGAAACCGGGCCCCACCCGTCGCAGCCCGTCTGCGACCCGGTGCGGCCGCGAAGGAGATACCGTGGCGAAAGCCGTTCGCTTCTACGAAACCGGTGGCCCCGAGGTCCTCACCTGGGAGGCCGTCGAGGTCGGAGACCCAGGACCGGGCGAGGTCCGCATCCGTCACGAGGCCGTCGGCATGAACTTCGCCGACACCTACTTCCGCACCGGCCTGTACCCGGTGCCGCTGCCAGCCGGTATGGGCGTCGAAGCCGCCGGAGTGGTCGAGGCGGTCGGCGCCGGCGTCGAGGATTTCACGCCCGGCGACCGCGTCACCTACACCGGCAGCCCCCTCGGCGCGTACAGCACCGAGCGCGTGATGCCCGCCGAGCATCTCATCAGTCTGCCCGACGCGATCCCTTTCGAGACCGCCGCGGCGATGACGATGCGCGGACTGACCACCTCCTACCTGCTGCGCCGGATCCGGCCGCTCTCGGCGGGCGATACGGTGCTGCTCCACGCCGCAGCCGGCGGTGTCGGCCTGATCTTCACCCAGTGGGCGAAACTGTTGGGAATCAAGGTCATCGGGACCGTATCCACGGAAGAGAAGGCCGCGATCGCCCGGGCACACGGATGCGACGAGGTGATCCTCTACACCCGTGAGGACGTCGCCACCCGCGTCCGCGAACTCACCGACGGCAAGGGCGTACCGGTGGTGTTCGACAGCATCGGCGCCACCACCTACGAGACGTCGCTGAACACGCTCGCCCGACGGGGTCTGCTGGTCTGCTTCGGCACCGCCTCGGGGCCGATCCCCCCGATCGACGCCATGCAGCTCGCGATCAAGGGTTCGCTGTACGTGACCCGCCCCGCGCTGGCGGACTACATCGCCGACCCGGCCGAGCGTGCCGAACTCGCCGGCGAGCTCTTCTCGCACGTCGCGGCGGGCGACATCACCATCGAGATCAACCAGCGGTACGGGCTCGACGAGGCCGTCCGCGCCCACCGCGACATCGAATCCGGCCGCAGCGTCGGCTCCTCGGTCTTCACTTTCTGACCTGTACCACCGCGAAGGACACTCCCATGACCTCAACGCTCCCTCCGGCCGGCGACACCCGCACCGCATTCCGGGTCGAGCGGCTCACCGCGACGATCGGCGCCGAACTGTCCGGCGTGTACCTCGGTGACGTCGCCCGCGACGAAACGCTGTTCGCCCAGCTGCGTGCGCTGCTCCTCGAGCACAAGGTGCTCTTCTTCCGCGACCAGGACATCACCTGCGCCGAGCATGTCGCTCTCGCAGAACGATTCGGCGCACTCGAGGACCACCCCGTTCTCGGCAGCCATCCCGACCATCCCGGTCTGGTGCGGATCTACAAGGATCTCGACAGCGCGCCCGAGCACTACGAGAACGCCTATCACTGCGACGCCACGTGGCGTGAGAACCCGCCCATGGGTTGCGTGCTCCGGTGCGTGGAGACACCTCCCGTCGGCGGCGACACCATCTGGGTGAACATGGTCGAGGCCTACCGTCGCCTGCCGGATGCGGTGAAGGAGAAGATCGCAGGCCTGCGTGCACGGCACAGCATCGAGTCGAGCTTCGGTGCGGCACTGGCGACGGACGAGCGGCACGCGCTGCACGACCGGTTCCCCGACGCCGAGCATCCGGTGGTCCGGATCCACCCGGAGACCGGCGAGCAGATCCTGTTCGTCAATTCCTTCACCACGCACCTGGTGAACTACCACACCCCCGAGAACGTGCGATTCGGCTGCGACTACGCGCCCGGATCCGGAGACCTGTTGCGCTACCTGGTATCCCAGGCCGCGATCCCCGAGTATCAGGTGCGCTGGCGGTGGACCCGGAACAGCATCGCCATCTGGGACAACCGATCCACACAGCACTACGCGGTCCAGGACTACTGGCCGGCCGTCCGCAAGATGGAACGCGCCGGAATCGTCGGCGACCGGCCGTTCTGACCTTCCCTCGTTCTCACCGATACCGATACCGATACGGAGACTCCCCATGCATTTCCACGACGACGCCCTGTTCCCCGAGTGCCAGGAGAAGCTGGTCATCACCGCGGCGCCCTACGGTCCCGAGTGGGAACCCGCCGACTTTCCCGAAGACCTGCCGCTGACCATGGAACAGCACATCCAGCAGGCCGTGGACTGCTACAACGCCGGTGCGACGGTGCTGCACATCCACGTTCGCGAACTCGACGGCAAGGGTTCGAAGCGACTGTCGAAGTTCAACGAGCTCCTCGCCGGCCTGCGCGAGGCCGTGCCGGACATGATCCTGCAGGTCGGCGGCTCGATTTCCTTCGCTCCGGAAGGTGAAGGCGCCGAAGCGAAATGGCTCGACGACGATGTGCGGCACATGCTCGCCGAACTCGACCCGAAGCCGGATCAGGTGACCATCGCGATCAACACCTCGCAGATGAACATCATGGAACTGATGACCGCGGACGACATCGCGGGCACCTCCATGGAACGCCCGGAGCTGGCGACGACCTACCGCGAGATGACGGTGCCCGCCGGACCCGAGTGGGTCGAGGAGCACCTGCGTCGCCTGCAGGCGGCGGGAATCCAGCCGCACTTCCAGCTGTCGAGCATCCCGCAGCTCGAGACCGTCGAACGGCTCATCCGCCGCGGCGTCTACACCGGACCCCTCAACCTCACCTGGGTCGGCATCGGCGGCGGCTTCGACGGCCCCAACCCGTACAACATCATGAACTTCATCCAACGCGTCCCCGACGGCGCGTGCCTGACCCTCGAAACCCTCATGCGCTCGGTGCTTCCCGTCAACGCGATGGCGATCGCGATGGGTCTGCACACCCGGTGCGGCAACGAGGACACCCTCTGGGGCCGCAAGGGTCGGAAGATGACCTCGGTCCAGCAGATCCAGCAGCTCGTCCGGATCGCCGGTGAACTCGGCCGAGAGGTCGCCACCGGCAAGGAAGCCCGCGACATCTACCGGATCGGCCAGACCTACCGCGACGCCGACGAAACCCTCGCCAAGCTCGGCTACGCGCCCAACCGCCGCCCCGGGCAGGTCGGCTTCACACAGCACGCCTGATCCACCCCCTGCGGTTCCGGGGCACGCACCCGCACCGTGCCCCGGGACCGCACCCTCGTCCCGAGTCCCCACTCACCGAACCGTCTCCCCAGGAGCACCCATGGGACTGCACACCACCTCTGTCGCCGATCCGGGCGCCCCCGTCGCCGGACCGCGCTCCCGCTCACGGGTCTACCCGTGGATCGTCTTCGCACTCACCTTCGGTCTGCTGCTCTCCGACTACATGTCGCGCCAGGTCCTCAGCGCCGTCTTCCCGTTTCTCAAATCCGAATGGTCACTGGCTGATTCGGAACTGGCATCGCTGACGAGCATCGTGGCGCTCATGGTCGGGTTGCTCACGCTCCCGCTGTCGCTGCTCGCCGACCGGTGGGGTCGCGTCAAGAGCCTGGTGCTCATGGCCGCATTATGGTCCGTCGCGACGCTGCTGTGCGCGGTCGCGAGCAACTACGAGCAGATGCTCGGTGCCCGGTTCCTCGTCGGCGTCGGCGAAGCGGCCTACGGCAGCGTCGGTATCGCACTGGTCCTGAGCGTGTTCGCACCGCGGATCCACGCGACCCTCAGCGGCGCGTTCATGGCCGGCGGTTCGTTCGGCTCGGTCGTCGGCGTCGCGCTCGGTGGCCTGATCGCCGTGCATCTGAGCTGGCGGTGGTCGTTCGCCGCGATGGCAGTGTTCGGTCTCCTCCTCGTCGCGCTGTTCCGCGCCCTCGTCAGCGAACGGAAGCTGGCACGGTATTCGGTCGACGACACTCCCGGCACGAAGGTCGCGTCACCGCCGGACGGCTTCCGGGCTCCCGTGTCGAGCCTGTTCACCAACCCCGCGGTCCTGTGTGCCTACGCCGGTGGCGGCCTGCAGATGTTCACCGCAGCGGTCCTGCTCTCGTGGACTCCCAGCTTCTTCAACCGGTACTACGGGCTCGCCCCCGACAAGGCGGCCGTCGCGGCGGCGATCGTCGTGTTGCTCATCGGCAGCGGCATGGTCGTCTGCGGCGTGATCACCGACCGGGTCGGGCGCCTGGACATCGCCCGGAAGTGGACCACCGCCGTCGTCTACTGCGCGATCTCGCTGGTGACCCTGGCAGCGGCGTTCCGCCTCGAGGCAGGAACCGCCCAGTTGGTGCTCCTCGGCATCGGAGCGTTCTTCTCCGCAGGATCGTCCGGCCCGACCGCCGCGATGGTCGCCAACCTCACCCATTCCTCGGTCCGCGCCTCGGCCATGGGCACCCTCACCGTCGCGAACAACCTGCTCGGCCTCGCACTGGGACCGTTCGTCGTCGGCATCCTCGCCGACCGTCTCGGACTCGTCGGTGCGCTGCAGCTGTCGCCGCTGGTCTACGTCGTCGCCATCGTCGCGCTGATCGCAGGCAAGCGACTGTATCCGGCGGGTCTGCGGCGCTTCGCCGAGCTGCGCGACCGCGCCGTCCACACCCACTGACCACTTCGTTCCCCGACGACCCCGGAGCCCCTCGTGAACATGTCCCCGACCGTGGTCATCGTGCCCGGCCTGCGCGACCATGTCGCCGACCACTGGCAGACCCTGCTCGCCGAACGACTCGACGACGCCCGCATCGTGCCGCCGCTCGAACACCACAAGCTCGACCGCGCCGCCCGCGTCGCTGCTCTCGACGCCGTCCTCGCCGACATCACCGGCCCGGTGGTACTCGTCGCGCACAGCGCCGGCGTCGTCACCACCGTCCACTGGGCACAGAACCCGACCCGCCCGATCCAGGGGGCACTGCTCGCGACCCCCGCGGACGTCGAACTGCCGCTGCCGGACGGATATCCGACGCCGGACGAACTCGAACGAGGGGGATGGACGCCGATTCCCCGCCGAACCCTGCCGTTCCCGAGTATCGTCGCGGCCAGCCGCACCGATCCGCTCGCCGGCTTCCGCCGGGTCGCCGGAATGGCGGAGGCATGGGGGAGCCGACTGGTCGATCTCGGTGACGTCGGGCATCTGAATCCCGCGGCCGGGTACGGCCCCTGGCCGGGAGCCGAGACACTGCTGCAGGAACTGATCGACGATACGAGTCCGGTTGTCTCACAGGCACAGTGAGTGACTCCGGACATCACACTCCGCAACGACAGGATCTATCCACCCATGCTCAATCTTTCCGTGCTTCTCGAGGATTCCGCGCGCCGCTACCCGGACAGGATCGCGCTCGTCCACGGCGCCGAGCGTCTGACCTACGCCGAACTGGATGCCCGCGCCGACCGAATCGCGGCCCTGCTGGTCGACCGCGGCATCCGGCCGGGCGACCGAATTGCGCTGACGTGCCCGAACATCCCTGCGTTCCCCGCCGTGTACTACGGCATCCTCAAGGCCGGGGGCGTGGTGGTGCCGCTGAACACCCTGCTCAAGTCCCGCGAGATCGCCTATCACCTGAACGATTCCGGTGCAGTCCTCTACTTCTGCTTCGAGGGCACAGGCGAGATGCCGACGGGCGAGTACGGGCGATCCGCGTTCGCGGAAGCGGACGGTTGTCGTGAAATTCTTTTCCTCTCCGCGGATTCGGATGCGGTGACGACGGCCGACGGCACCGAGGCACAACCCGGCGTCGACCCCGGGTGGGTGGTCGGAACCGGCGCCGTGGTGCGCTGCCCCACCGACACCGCGGTCGTGCTCTACACGAGCGGCACCACCGGTCGGCCGAAGGGTGCGGAACTCACGCACGCGAACATGGTCCTCAACGCCCTGACCGCGAACCGCCTGTTCGACAGCAATCCGCTGCGCCACGACACCTACCTGCTCACGCTGCCGCTGTTCCATTCCTTCGGGCAGACGGTGACGATGAATGCCGGGTTGTCGGTGGGCGCAACGCTGGTGCTCCTGCCCCGATTCGAGGCGAGGGCCGCCCTGGATCTGATGCTCGCCGAGTCGGTCACGGTGTTCGCGGGTGTGCCGACGATGTACTGGGCGCTGCTCGGCGCGGTGGACGAGTCCGTCGACGTGGAGCGCATCGCCTGCACACTCCGCCGTGCGATCTCCGGCGGTGCGGCACTGCCCGTGGAGATCCTGACCCGGTTCGCCGATCGCTTCGGCATCGGCATCCTCGAGGGCTACGGCCTGTCGGAGACGTCGCCTTTGGCGATGTTCAGTGACCCCGAACGGGACCCGCGGCCCGGTTCGATCGGGGTTCCGGTGTGGGGGATCGAGGCGATGCTCGTCGACGAGCACGGAAATCCCGTGGTCGGGCCCGACGTGGTCGGTGAACTCGTGCTGCGCGGGCACAACGTCATGAAGGGCTATCTGGATCGGCCCGATGCGACGGCGGAGGTGATGCGCGACGGCTGGTTCCGCACCGGCGACCTCGCACGCAGGGACGACGACGGCTTCTACTACATCGTCGATCGGGCCAAGGACCTGATCGTCCGGGGCGGATTCAACGTCTATCCGCGCGAGATCGAGGAGGTGCTGATGAGCCACCCGGCGGTTTCGCTGGCCGCGGTCGTCGGAGTCCCCGACGAGCGACACGGCGAGGAGGTCAAGGCATTCGTCATCCCCGAGCCGGGAGAACGACTCGGCGAGGCCGAGCTGATCGACTGGTGCAGGGACCAGATGGCGGCCTACAAGTATCCCCGCCGGATCGAGTTCACGACCGTGCTGCCCATGACCGCCACCGGGAAGATCCTCAAGCGGGCTCTGGTCGAGGCCGCGGCGTCTCCGCGACAGGACGTGTCGTGACCGGCCCGGGATCCCGCCCGACCGTGGAACGCATGCGGGACGAGGGCTTCTGGAATCCGCTGTGGGACGACCTGGACCGGATGGACCCGGGGTGGACCGAGCAGTACATGGCGGCGGCGATGCAACCGCTGGAGTCCGGCTCGCTCACGCCCCGGGAGATCCAGCTCCTGTGCATCGCGGTGGACGCCAGTTGCCTGCACATGTACGCGCCCGGCGTCCGCCGCCACATCCGCGCCGCACTCGAACTCGGAGTGGAACCCGAGGCGATCCTCGACGTCCTGAAGTTCGCGACGACCGTCGGGATCCACTCCTGCAACATCGGTGTTCCCATCCTCGTGGAGGAGATGGAACGTCGGGCTACCTCGGGTGCAGTGTCACCGCCCGAGGGCTTCCTTCCACGTGACGGTGCGGCCGATCCGCAGGATCGAACGCTGGTAGATCTTCGCGGCCACGACACCGAGGAGCGCGGTGACCGCGATCATGAGCACGATCGTGCCGACGATCTGGAACGGTGATGCGACGCCGGCCGCGATCCGCAGGGGCATGAGGATCGCCGAGAACGGTGGAATCCAGCTCAGCACCGTGCTCCACGTGGCGTCGGGATCGTCGACGGACGAGAACGCGGCGAGGAACATCGCGAGGATGACGATCATCAACGGACCGGAGGTCGAGTTCACGTCCTCCTGCCGTGACACCATCGACCCGGCGGCGGCGTAGAGCACCGCGAAGAACGCGAATCCGAGGACGAACCAGCCGAGCGTGCTCGCGAATACCCCGAGCGCGGTGCCGGTGATGGTGAGGGTGTCGGTGGCCAGGGCGGTTCCGACACCGACGACGCCGTACGCGGCGAGCTGCAACAGGCCGACGGCGCCGATGCCGATGATCTTGCCCCACAGCAACTGCAGCGGGCGCAGCGTCGACAGGAGCAGTTCGACGACACGCGACGACTTCTCCTCGACGACCCCCATGGCGACGTACATGCCGAACATCAGGATCTGCATGTACAGCAGCACCACGGCGACGATCGACAGGACGACGCGCTGGCCCTGCTCCGGATCCGGCGGGTCGATCGCTTCGACGACGATGGTCGATCGCGCGGTGGCGTCGGCGATCTCGGCCGGATCGACTCCGCGTTCGGTCAGCGCCGCCGACCGTGCGTCCTGCACGACGGCGGCATCGAGAACGGTCTTCAGCCCGCCGTCGATATCCGATTCGGTGACGGCGGTGAAACCCGCGACCTCGCGGGGGATCAGCACGACGTCGAGTTCGCCTGCGGCGACCCGCGCGCGACCGGTTTCGGCGTCCGGTACTTCGGAGATGTCGAGCGACATGCCGGTGGCCTCGCCGATCGCACCGAGCGTCGCGCCCAGTTGCGGCGCGGCGACGACACCGACGGTTGGCCGGTCGTCGTCGGATCCGCCGAAGACCGACATCGCGACGATGCCCACCACGATCGCGACGAGCACGATCGCGTTGCTGACGACGAAGCTCTTCTTCCGGACCTGGGTGACGAACTCGCGTCGCGCGACGAGCCCGATCGCACGTGTCGTGGTCAACGGGGCGCTCATGCGGACACCACCTCCCGGAACAGATCGGCCAACGACGGTCGGTGCAGCGAGAATTCGTGCACGGGACCGGTTTCGAGTGCGGTCTTCAGGATCTGCTGGTCGTCGACCCCGGGTGCGACGGTCAGCACCGTCCGGCCGTCCGTGTGCTCGACGGTGCCGACGCCGGGCAGCCCGTCCGCCCAGCCGGGCGGTGCCTGCGGGGCGTGCACGACGAGGCGGGCGTCGCCGCCGGAGCGTAGTTCGTCGACGGTGCCGACGGCACGCATCCGGCCTTTCGCGATGATGCCGACCCGATGGCACAGGCGCTGGACGAGATCGAGCTGGTGACTCGAAAAAACCACGGGAACACCGCTGTTCGCCTTCTCCATGAGTACCTCGCTCATGACGTCCACGGCGACGGGGTCGAGGCCCGAGAACGGTTCGTCGAGCACGAGTACCGTCGGGTCGTGCACGAGCGCGGCCGCCAGCTGGACCCGCTGCTGGTTGCCGAGGGAGAGCGAATCGACGGTGTCGCCGAGACGGTCTGCGATGCCCAGGCGTTCCGTCCACCGGCGCACCGCGCCGTCCGCCTCGGAACGGGACAGGCAGTGCAGCTGAGCGAGATACGACAGCTGTTGTCCCACTTGCATTTTGGGATACAGTCCACGTTCCTCCGGCATGTAGCCGATGCTGCGGCGCACATCGAGATCGACCGGCTTGCCGTCGAGCAGCACCTCACCCGAGTCCGCGGCGAGCACGCCCAGCGTGATGCGCATGGTGGTGGTCTTGCCGGCGCCGTTGCTGCCGACGAACCCGAACAGTTCGCCGGGCCGGACCTCGAAGCTCAGGTCGTCGAGGGCGACGGTGTCGCCGTAGCGTTTGGTCAGGTGGCTCAGCGTCAAGGTCACAGACGGTCCTCCGGGTCGTCGTCGGGGCGGATCCAGGCCAGGATCATCGCGGGCAGGCAGCCGGCGAACAGGATCGAGGCGAGAGTGAAACCGCCTGCGGCGTAGGCCAAGTCCTGGTGGTCGACGCTGTCGATGGTCGATCCGACCAGCAGCGCCAGGATGGGAATCATCACGAGCACCTGAGCGACGCCGAGTCCGATCGACCGGGCGCTGTTGCGTTCGGAGATCTCCCGTTCGTCGAGCGCGTGCCGGGGTGCGTCGGACAGCCGGCTCGACACGATCTGCAGGGACGTCCAGGTCACGAGGAACACGAGTGTCAGCGGTAGCCAGGCGAGTGCGGCGAGCGGGACGAAATAGGTCGCGGTCGTGGCAACGAACATGCAGGCCAGCACGACGGCGAGAATCACGGTGAGCAGCCGGCGACGCGCTCGTGTGCGCCAGCTCGGGAGCCACCCGGACATCCGTTCCTGGTTGTCGAGGAATCTGCGCGTGCGACGCGCCTCGTACCGCTCGAGCAGGTTCTGCGCGGGCATCTCAAGCCTCCTTCGGTGCGGAACGGTGCAGCCCGGCGGACAGCGGCGCGAACTCCGTGCGCGAGAACACGGCCTCGACGGGCAGGCCGAACACGTCGCAGATGCGGAACGCGAGGTCGAGGCTGGGGTAGTGGTCGCCGCGCTCGAGAGCTCCGATGGTCTGAGGGTTGACCTCGACCAGGGCGGCGAGCTGACTGCGGCTCAGTCCGCGGTCCGCGCGGAGTACGCGGATCCGGTTGTAGATGGGGAGGGTTTCCCCACGGCGTACCGGGCTCATGCAACAAAGTGTTGTGAAAACCCAACGATCTGTCAACCGTGCCATCCGAGCGAGTGGCACGCTCAGTCGATCTGAGGAGTCGAGCGATACATTCGCTCGGAAAAGGGGAGGCCCGCCGACGCGTACGGTCGGCGGGCCGGATCCCGAGACGGCTACTGCTGGGTGGTGGACTTCGCCGGCGCCGCGTGCGGAACCGGGCAGCCGGGGGTGAAGGTCCCCATGCTGTTGATGTCGAAGCCGTTGGGATAGCTGCGGATTCGGGGCATATCGTGGACGAACTGCGGCTTGCGTCGCGGTGGGAGGACGGCGAGCAGCCGGGCGCGGCCCCGCAGTGCCCCGACCGAGAGCTTCCGGGCCAGGTTTCCGGGTTCGCGATAGCGGAATGCGGCGAGCAGCGGCTCGTCCATGAGGCAGCGGCTGAACAGTTCGACCGCCGGCTTGGCGAAGCTCGGATAGAACGACGCGAGCAGATCCATCGTGGCGTCGGCGACGCGTCGTGCGCCGGGGTCGAACGCGAAGTGCTCGGCCTCGTAGCTGTCCATCAGCGACTCGAACTCGCCGTAGGTGCCCGGAATATCCTTGATGCCCATGTGGCGGCCGAGGGCCTGGTAGTAGCGGACCGAGGCGAGCAGTTCGTCGTCGGTCAGCTGCCGCCAGCCGTAGGCCTGGATCCAGCGTTGCGGGACGACCACGAACGTGGAGAGCACGTAGCGGAAGTCGTCGTTGGAAATGTCGTACATGCGGTGCATCTGGTTGATGCGACGGATCGCGGCCTTGCCCTCGGCGCTGTCGAATCCCTGGAGGAGCGGGACCTCGAGCAGGATCGAGGTGTCGTCGTAGCGCTTCTGGGTGGTCTCGGTGAACGCTCCGGTCGCATCGAGCAGGGACCCGATGCTCGGCACGGCATACGTGCGGAACAGTGCGAAGCTCAGGGCCTGGTTGAAGTCCCACGGGAATTCGTAGGTGGTCAGGTTGCGGTAGATCTCGTGGAATCGGCTCTCCGGGTCGAGACCGGCATTGCGGTTGGGTTTGCTCACGGCGTCTCCTTCGCGTCCCGGTCGGAGTGTAAGTAGGGTTATATTTTTGTGCAAGAGGTCACAATCGAGTACGTGGCCGGATCGGAGGAGACATGGCTTCGGACGGGGGAAAGAGGAAGGTGCCCACGCGCGGCGCTCAGCTGCGCTACCTCGAGGCCGGCCTCGACGTGCTCGGCAGGCAGGGGCACGCCGGACTGAAACTCGCGACGGTGTGCGAGGAGGTCGACGCCACCAGCGGCTCCTTCTACCACGCGTTCCCCAACTGGGGTGAGTACACGTCCGCGCTCATCCGCTACTGGCGCGAAACCAAGAGCGACCGCCTCATCGGCGATGCACGAGAGGTCGCCGACCCGGTCGAGCGGCTCCAATTCCTCATCGACGTCGCCCTCAGTCTGCCTCACGACACCGAGGCGGCCATCCGCGTGTGGGCGGCCCACGACCCCGACGTCCGGGCGATCCAGATCGAGGCCGACGAGGAACGTCGACAGTTCATCGCCGACGCGTTCTTCGACGCGACCGGCGACCGCGAGCTGGCCGAACGGCAGGCGACCGTCGCGATGTACATGCTCGTCGGGTACGAGAGCGGAACCCACCGATCCCGGGACGACCTGGCCTGGGCCTTCCGCACCTTCGTGGAACACACGCTCTCGATTGCCGTGCAGAAGTGACCGCCGGGCGGATCAGTCCTCGTTGAACCCGCGGATCCGGTCCAGCTCCCGACGTTCCTTCTTCGTCGGCCGGCCGGCACCGCGGTCGCGGCGGGGGAGCGACGCGAGGATCTCCTTCGGCGGGGGTGGCGGGCTGTGGTCGATGTAGGCGGTTGCCGCGATGGGGGCGCCGACCCGCTTGTTCACCAATTGGGTGACTTCGACGATCTTTTCGAGCCCGTGGGCGCGGAGCCGGACCTCCGCGCCGATCGTCACCGGTGTCGACGGCTTCGCGGTCACCCCGTCGACGCGCACGTGCCCGGCGCGGCACGCCGCCGCGGCAGCCGAGCGGGTCTTGAACAGCCGCACCGACCACGTCCAGCTGTCCACCCGGACACTGCCGCTCATGCGTTCTCCTCGCTCAGCTTCCCGTCGTCGAGGCGCCACCGCCGGGTGCTGCGGGTGGTGTCGAGCATCCGGCGGTCGTGCGTGACGAGCAGCAGCGTGCCCTCGAAACTGTCGATGGCCTGTTCGAGCTGCTCGATCGCCGGAAGGTCCAGGTGGTTCGTCGGTTCGTCGAGCACCAGCAGGTTCACCCCGCGCGCCTGCAGCAGTGCGAGTCCGGCGCGGGTGCGTTCGCCCGGGGACAGCGACGACGCCGGCCGCAACACGTGGTGGCCCTTCAGCCCGAATTTCGCGAGCAGCGTCCGGACGTCCGCGTCGGGCCAGTCGGGTACTTGCGCACCGAACGCCTCGACCAACGGCTCCTCGCCCTCGAACAGCCCACGCGCCTGGTCGATCTCGCCGATCTCGACGCCGGAGCCGAGCGACACACTGCCGGCATCGGGAGTCAACGTGCCGAGCAGCAGGCCGAGCAGCGTCGTCTTCCCGGCGCCGTTGGGGCCGGTCACCAGGATGCGGTCACCCCAGTCGACCTGGGTCGTCACGGGGCCGAAACGAAAAGCGCCACGCCGGATCTCGGCACCGTTCAAGGTCGCGACGACCGCGCCGCTGCGGGGTGCGGCCGCGATCGACATCCGCAGTTCCCATTCCTTGCGAGGCTCCTCGACGACGTCGAGCCGCTCGATGCGACGCTGCGTCTGCCGGGCTTTCGCTGCCTGCTTCTCGGTGGCCTCGGCGCGGAACTTCCTGCCGATCTTGTCGTTGTCCTTCGACTTGCGGCGCGCGTTGCGGACCCCGTGCTCGAGCCAATTGCGTTGCATCCGAGCGCGATCCTCGAGCTGCTGCTTGGTGTCGGCGAACTCCTCGTAGGCCTCGCGGGCGTGCCGTCGCGCGACCTCCCGCTCGTTGAGGTACGCCTCGTATCCGCCGTCGTACACCGAGATCTGCTGCTGCGCCAGGTCCAGTTCGACGATGCCGGTGACGGTCCGCGCCAGGAACTCGCGGTCGTGGCTGACCACCACGAGCGCGGTGCGGGTCTCGGCGACGAACCGCTCCAGCTGTTCGAGCCCGGCCAGATCGAGGTCGTTGGTCGGTTCGTCGAGCAGCAGCACGTCGTAGCGCGACAGCAGCAGCGCCGCGAGCCCGGCCCGGGCCGCCTGCCCGCCGGACAGACCGGTCATCGGTGCGTCGAGCCCGACGTCGAGGCCCAGGTCGGCGACGGTTTTCTCCGCGCGTTCGGCCAGGTCGGCGCCGCCGAGCGCGAGCCACCGTTCGAGCGCAGGGGTGTAGTCGTCGACCTCGGACTCGCCGAGCGCTTCCGCCGCGGCATTCATCACGCGCTCGGCCTCGGCGACACCGGTCCGTCGTTCGAGGAACCCGAGGATCGTCTCCCCGGCGATGCGCTCGGGTTCCTGCGCGAGATAGCCGACGGTCGCGTCGGGCGGGCTGAGCGTGATCGTGCCGGTTACGTCGGCGGTACCGACGCCGGCGAGGGTCGTGAGCAGCGTCGACTTGCCGGCGCCGTTCGCGCCGACCAGGCCGATCACGTCGCCGGGTGCGACCGTCAGGTCCAGTCCGCTGAACAGGGTCCGTTCACCGCGGGACGCGGACAGCCCGTCGATTCGTAGTGTTGCGCTCACCGGGCGATTATCCCGCCCCGGGTGAACGGGCCCGTCACCCGGGGATGCTGAGTTTCGGGGGTCGGCGAGGTCGGTATCGGTGGACAATCGGCGAAACGAGGGAGGCCGGCATGGGCACACCGGTGACGACGATCGACACACGGTTCGGTGATCCGGACGCGCAGCCGATGGCGTGGAGCGACACCGAACGCCTGCTCGCGGACGCGGAACTGTACTGGCTGAGTACCACCGGGCGCGGCGGAGGACCGCACGTCACCCCGCTGATCGGGCTCTGGCGCGACGGCGCGTTCTGGTTCTGCACGGGTCCGGGCGAGCAGAAGGCCCGCAACCTGCAGCACGAGCCGCAGGTCGCGGTGACGACGGGCACGAACATCTGGGCCGACGGCACCGATGTGGTGGTCGAAGGGGACGCCCACCGGATCGCCGATCCCGCCCAGTTGCAGACGCTGGCGGACGCCTACCTCGCCAAGTACGGGGAGCAGTGGCGCTTCGAGGTGGTCGACGGCGGGTTCGGCGGCGAGGAGTTCAGCGCGGAGGTGTTCCGGGTCGACCCGCGCAAGGTCCTCGTGTTCGCGAAGCACCCGCACGGGCAGACGACGCACCGGCTACGGTGAGTGCCGCGGCCGGCGAGCGTGCAGAACTTGTCGGGATTTTCGATGGGACGCAACAAGATCTGCGCACTCGACCTCGGGCGTCAGCGCGGGGGACCGGATTCGACGGTCACCGTCGCGGTCTGTGCGGCGCCGGTCTTGTCGCGCCAGGAGATCTCGACGGTGTCGCCCGGGCGTCGCGCCATCAGGAGGGTTTCGAGGTCGCCGTTGGAGGCGACCGGCTTGCCGTCGAACGAGGTGATGATGTCGCCGATGTCGAGTCCGGCGGTCTCGGCCGGTGAGTCGAACGACACCCACAGCACCTCCGCGCCGCGGTTCTCGCCGTTCTCGCGGACGGTGGTGACCGTGACTCCGAGCAGCGGTGTCGGGCCCACGTGCACGGTGTCGCCGCCGGTGCCCGAGCGGATCTGCTCGACGATGCGCATCGCGGCGGAGATCGGCACCGCGTAGGCCTCCGGGGCGAGGGGGGTCTCGGCGGGATCCTCCGAGATCGCGCCCGCCGTGTTCACCCCTACGACGGCGCCGAACGCGTCGACGAGCGGACCACCGGAATCGCCGGGCCGGATCGCTGCGTCCGACTGCAGCATCCCGGTCAGCCGGTGCCGCGACCCGTCGACCGAGTCCCGCACCAGCACATTGCGCCCGGTCGCGACGATCGTGCCGGGAGTGGCGACGACGACCCCGCCGCCGTCGGCATTGCCGAACGCGGTGACGGCGGAACCCACCTGGGGCGCCTCGGTGTCGGCGAGCGTCGCGACCGGCAGATCCCGGGCGCTGCCGAGCTGCACGACCGCGATGTCGTGGACGCGGTCGTAGCCGTTGACGGCGACGTCGTAAGCGAGGCCGGTCGCGGCGCTGACGGCGGTGATCTCGTCGGCGCCGCTGACGACGTGATGGTTGGTGAGCACGAGGCCGTCGGAGGTCAGGACGATCCCGGTCCCCGCCATCCCCGTCCACCCGTCGGTGGCGGTGATCGTGACGACGGCGGGCACGATCCGGGCGGCGAGTTCCTCCGCGGTCGCGGGCAGGGGTGGCGCCGCCGGCACCGGTGGGGGTGGGGGCGGCACGACCGTGTCGACGGTGGCCGGTGCGGACAGCGTCAGGCTCGCGGCCGTGGCGAGTCCGACGACCAGCATCGACAGGCCGCGCATGCTCACCTCGCGGAGGCTTCCGTTTCGAGGTGGTCGACGAGTTCGCGGGCTGCGGCCCGGCCGGCGCGGTTCGCGCCGATCGTCGACGCCGACGGACCGTACCCGACGAGGTGGATGCGCGGATCGACGGCGACCTGGGTCGCGAGCCGGCCGGTCATGGTGATTCCGCCGCCGGGGTTGCGCAGGCCGAGCGGTGCCAGATGATCGAGGGAACTGCGGAATCCGGTGCACCACAGGATGACGTCGACGTCCAGCTCCCGTCCGTCCGGCCACCGGACGCCGTGCTCGGTGATCTCCGAGAAGATCGGAAGATGTTCGAGCACACCGCGTTCGCGGGCGGCACGGAGGGCCGGGGTGAGGGGGAGGCCGGTCACCGACACCACCGATCCCGGTGGCAGCCCGTGCCGGACCCGGTCTTCGACGACCGCGACCGCGGCCCGCCCCTCCTCGGGAGTGAATTCCTCTTCGCGCCAAGCAGGTTCGCGTCGGGTGACCCAGGTGGTTTCGGTGACGCGGGAGATCTCGTCGAGCAGTTGCACCGCGGAGATGCCGCCGCCGACGATGAGGACGTGCTTGCCGGCGAATTCGTCGGCCGTCCGGTAGTCCTTGGTGTGCAGTTGCCGTCCGCGGAACCGTGCGGCGCCGGGATACCACGGCACGAACGGGTGCTCCCAGGTGCCGGTCGCGTTGATGATGCCGCGCGCGGCGTACACGCCGTGATCGGTTTCCACGCGCAGGTATTCGCCGCGGTCGCACACGACGATCACCTGGACGGGCCGGCGCACCGGAAGGTGGTAGCGCTGCTCGTAGGCGCGGTAGTACTCGGGGACCGCCGCGGCGGCGGGTACCTTCCCGTCGGTGGTGTCGACGGCGTCGGCGAACGAGGATCCGGGCAGGTCGTGGAGTCCGTTGACGGTGTCGAGGGTCAGCGTCGGCCAGCGGTGCTGCCATGCCCCGCCGGGGCCGAACGACCGGTCCAGTACCACGAACTCGCTGTCCGGCTCCTTGCCGAACTTCTGCAGGTAGTAGCCCGCCGACAGGCCGGCCTGTCCGGCTCCGATCACGACGATGTCGACGAACGTGTCGGGATCGCCGGTCGTCATATCGTGTCCACTCCCTGTCGTGGGTTGGTCTGTGGCAATCATGATGCCAACTGTCCGGCCGGTCCACCGAGCTATGACTCCGAGCCCTCGAAACCGTGGCGGAAAATGTGATATCACTTTAATATCGCATTACCGAACCACGACGAGGAGCGTGCCATGGCCGCAACGCAATCGACGATCACCGAACGCCCCGGGCGTTCCCGCAACGGCTGGGTGGTGCTCGGCATCGGGCTCCTCGTCGAACTGGCCGGCATCGGGCTGATCGTGCTGGGTGCACTGCAGACGAACATTCCGCTGATCGTCGCCGGTGCCGTCCTGGTCGCCCTCGCGAGCGCCGCCCTCGCCGGTCTCGTGCTGGTCGAACCGAACCAGGCGCGCGTGCTGCAGCTGCTCGGCGGTTCCTACGCGGGCACTCTCCGGGAACCGGGACTGCGCTGGATGAACCCGCTCAACACCCGCCGCAAGATCTCCACCCGGATCCGCAACCTCGAGACCGGCAAGGCGAAGGTCAACGACGCGGACGGCAACCCCATCGAGATCTCCGCGGTCATCGTGTGGCAGGTCCAGGACACCGCCCGCGCCGTCTTCGACGTCGACGACTTCGAGGAGTTCGTCGCGGTCCAGACCGAAGCCGCCGTTCGTCACATCGCCGGCAGCTATCCCTACGACGCGCCCGCCGACACGATGTCGCTGCGTCAGAACGCCGACGAGATCACCACCAAGTTGTCCGAGGAGGTCGCCGAGCGCGTCCACTCGGCCGGCGTGCACGTCGTCGAATCGCGCATCAACCAGCTCGCCTACGCCCCCGAGATCGCACAGGCCATGCTGCGCCGCCAGCAGGCGGGCGCGGTCATCGCCGCGCGGGAGCAGATCGTCATGGGCGCGGTCGGGATGGTCGCCACCGCCCTCGATCAGCTCGAGCGCGAGCACACCGTCGAACTCGACGAGGAACGCAAGGCCACGATGGTCAGCAACCTGCTCGTCGTACTCTGTGGAGACCAGGGCGCCCAGCCCGTCGTCAACACCGGTTCGCTCTACCAGTAGTCAGGTCCGATCCGCATGGCCGAACGCAAGAAGCTGCTGCTGCGGCTCGACCCGGCGGTCCACGATGCGCTGGCGAGGTGGGCGGGCGACGAGCTGCGCAGCACCAACGCGCAGATCGAGTTCCTGCTGCGCCGCGCGTTGACCGAGGCCGGCCGGATGCCCGGTCATGCGGAGAAGATCCGCCGGCCCGGTCGCCCGGCGAAGACCGACCGCGCCGAGCCGGCCCCGGGCGACACGGACGATTGAAGGTACGAAACCGTTGCTCTGCAAGAGTTTCTGATCGAGTTACCGTGTCGCGCGCCGGACGGTCACCGTGAACACCGAATCCGTGGGCAGTCTCGGCGTCGGCTTCGGACGGTTCTCCGGCGCGGTCGTGCCGACACGAACCAGCGCCTGCGGGCATCCGCCCTCGGGCAGCAACGTGCGGATCATCTCCCGGCTCTGCCCGAACTCGGTTACGTGGGTGAGCGGGCACGTGGCCAGTCGATCGACGGTGGCCTCGAGCAATACCGCCGACAATGCCTCGCCCGCTCGCAGCCAGTCCTCGCACGTGTTTCCTTCGGTGCTGACCACCAGGACGGTCGAGCGGTCGATGTCCGGGGCCTCGCCCGACGTTCGGCTGCCCGGCGGGAACCGGCGGCCGATGTCGACGCGCGCGCTCTGCTCCGCCGTGGCGAGCGCCTCCGGGGGAATGCCGACGGATTCGACGCAATGGCCGGTCCACCAATGAAGTTCGGTCTGATACGCGCTGTCGTAGCGCCGCATCGCAGCAGTGAGTTCGGTGGCCGCACCGAGGACCTGGCGAGCGTCCTCCGGCAACACCGTCACTCTCGTTCCGGGGTGGAGCACCTCACGGAGCGGTCCGGGGAAGCCGGTGCCGGCCGACGGCGGCGCGAACGGCCTGCGGTCGGAATAGCGCCTGCGGATCGCGGCCACGAGATCGAAATCGTGCGATGCCGGTCGAGCACCGTGGCTGAACCGGATGCTGGCCAGATGGTTGGAATGTTCTCCCACCGGCAGGCGCTCGATCTCGGTGGACCACTTCAACGCGGTCGCCGCGATCTGCAGGTGATGGAGGGCGGCGCCGCAGCTCAGGACGAGCTGCCGTGCGGACGGATCCGTCGACGGCAACAGGCGGCTGCGGTCGCTGAAGAGGTCGAGGTGCCCGTCGGAGTACGTCCACCGCCACGGTTGGCTGTTGTGCACCGACGGTGCGCGGCAGGCGAGATCGACTGCCATCTTGACCGTGTTCACATCGGGAATCCGTGGGTCCATGACCACTCCTGGGAGTGCAGCCCGCCGTACAGCCGACGAGTGTGCTGATCCGCTCCCCATCATTGTTCGCCGCCCCTGATTTTACCGCCAGCGACAGGCGCGACCGCGTGGAACGCTCAGGCTCGCCGGATGGGATGATGCCTGCGCCAGGATCGGAAGGTGAGGCAAGGAACATGATCGGGATCAGCCGCGACGGTGACGTCGTCACGATGAAACTGCAGCGCGCCGAGCGGCGGAACGCGCTCAACACCGAGATGTGCGTGCAACTCCGCGAGTGCATCGAGCAGGCCGTCGAGGACGACGCGCGCGTCGCCGTCATCACCGGCGAAGGACCGGCGTTCTGCGCGGGTGCCGATCTGTCCGGTGACGTGTACGCGGAGGGGTTCCTCGACAGCCTCACCGAGATGCTGACGACCATCGAGACGGCGCCGATTCCGGTGATCGCCGCCGTCAACGGCCCCGCGATCGGAGCCGGTACGCAGCTCGCACTCGCGTCGGACCTGCGCGTGGTCGCGCCGAAGGCCCGGTTCGCGGTGCCCGCCGCCCGGCTCGGGATCTCGGTGGATCGATGGACCGTGCGCCGGCTCGCGACGCTCATCGGTGGGGGAGCCGCTCGCGCGGTGTTCCTCGCCGCCGATTCGATCCATGCGGACGAAGCGCTCGCGCGGGGCCTGGCCAACCGGATCGGCGACCTCGAGGCCGCGCAGGCATGGGCGCAGGAGATCGCGACACTCGCGCCGCTGTCGCTGCGCGCCATGAAACTGTTCCTCAACGACGACCGCACCCGCGACGAACCGTCGCCGGAGCAGATGTCGGCGCTGGCGGCGGCGTGGCTCAGCGAGGACGCGCAGGAGGCGCGCGTGGCGCGCGCCGAGAAGCGCGATCCGGTGTTCCGCGGAAAGTAGCCCGGCACGTCTCCCGTTCCCCATTTCGATCCGAGAGGGATCGGGAGACGCGCCCTAGAGTGGTGTGGTGAGCGTCAAACAGGCTGCCTCGTCCGCCCTCGCCGGAGCCGGATTGCTGTGGGTGGCGCGTGCCGCCCGCGGTCTGCCGACCTCGATCGGCGCGTCCGTCGCCGACATCCGGCCGTACGCGGCGGGTTCGCCCCGATATCGCGACGGCCGGTTCCACAACTCCGAGCCGAGCAGCACGCTCGGTCCGGAGGCGGGCGGTGGTTTCCTCAAGGACATCCTGACCCGCGGGACCGTCGGAACACCGCGGACGGAGGTGCCGCTCGCACCGCCGCTCGCGCCGGTGGACGCCGCCGAGCTGGCGGTCACCTGGTACGGGCATTCGAGCGCGCTCGTCGAGATCGACGGGCATCGCATTCTCGCGGACCCGGTGTGGAGTGATCGGGTGTCGCCGTCGGAGACGATCGGGCCCGCCCGCATGCATCCGGTGCCGGTGCAGCTCGCCGAACTGCCCCGCATCGACGCGGTCGTGATCTCCCACGACCACTACGACCATCTCGACCGCCGCACCATCGAACTGCTGGCCGCCACGCAACGCGACATCCGCTTCCTGGTGCCGCTCGGCGTCGGCGCGCACCTGCGCCGGTGGCGGGTTCCGGAGGAGCGGATCGTCGAACTCGACTGGGATCAGCACACCGAGGTCGGGGAGCTGACGATCACGTGCACCGAGGCCCGTCACTTCTCCGGTCGCGGATTCGCGCGAGACATCACGTTGTGGTCGTCGTGGGTGATCGCCGGCCCGACTCGCCGCGTGTTCTTCGGCGGCGACAGCGGATACACGAGGCGGTTCGCCGACGTCGGGGACCGGTACGGACCGTTCGATCTGACGCTGCTGCCGGTCGGCGCGTACGACCGTCGCTGGCCTGACATCCACATGAACCCCGAGGAGGCCGTGCGAACGCACGGTGACCTCGGTTGCGCGGACCGTCCCGGCAGTCTGCTCGTGCCGGTACATTGGGGCACCTTCAACCTCGCCTTCCACGCGTGGTCCGAGCCGATCGCGCGGCTGTTGCCGGCAGCGCGGGCCGCGGGGGTCGCGACCGCGGTCCCGATGCCGGGGCAGCGCGTCGACGCGCTCCGGCCGGGTGCCCAGCATCCGTGGTGGGTGACCCTCGGCTGAAGACTTCGCGCGATGCGCCGTTTGCCCGACTCCTGCCGTGGGTACCAAGGAGCCACACGGATTCCGCGTCCGGCTCGGGTGGCCGGACCACGGCTCGAGGAGGGTTCTGATGTCGACGGATGCCATCGTGATTCTGAAGGACGATCACAAGGAGATTCGACGGTTGTTCCGTGCCTTCCGGGGTGCGGGTGAGAACGCGGAGAAGGAGAAGGGCCAGCTCGTCGACAAGATCATCGAGGCGCTGACCGTGCACACCTACATCGAGAACGAGTGCATGTATCCGAAGGTCCGCGACCTCCTGCCGGACCTCGAGGAAGACGTTCTCGAGTCCTACGAGGAACACCACGTCGCCGACGTGCTCGTCACCGAGCTGGCGGGAATGTCGCCGTCCGACGAGCGTTTCGACGCCAAGGCCACGGTGCTGATCGAGAACGTCGAGCACCACATCGAAGAGGAAGAGGAAGAGTGGTTCCCGCAGGTTCGTGAGCAACTCGGCCGTAAGAAGCTGCAGGAGATCGGTGCGGAGATGCTCGAACTGAAGAAGAAGGCGCCGCGCTCACCGGCCCAGCCGTCGGCGCTCAAGAAGACGGTCGACGCCGTTCTGGCCTGAACCTGTTCCAGTGCAACGGAAGTCCGGCGCAACGGAAGTTCGGCGCAACGGAAGTCCGGCGCAACGGAAGTCCGGGGAAGAAGCGCTCACATGTCCTCGGCGTCGCGCGCTTCTTCCTCGGCGATCCGCCGGGCATCGTGGCGCTTGCGCCACGTGATGATGGCGAAAACTGCTGCTGTACCGCAGATTCCGCCGACAACCATTCCGAGCCACGTTTCCGGGTCCTGGTCGATCGGAGCCGACAGGCGCGCATAGATCCCGACCACGCCGACGATGTACAGCGCAGCAGCGAAGACGGCGCGGGGACGCCACGTCTTGGCCGAGGCGTACACGTCGACGTTCTGGGAGCGTGCGTAGGCGGTGGTGACGATCGAGACCACGATCCACGCGAGGAGAATGCCGAGTGCGGTCCACGCGCCGACGCGTCCGGCGACCCAAGGGAGGACGGCCGTCGCGACGAGCGCAATCCATTGGGCCAGTTGGAATCCCACTGCGGACGTTTCGTTCCAGACGTCGCGCTGACGTTCGTCGCGGTAGAAGTCGTCGTCGAGATCCCCGATCACGCGAGCGGCCTTGACGAATGCGGTCATGGTGAGTCCTCCTCGGTGAGTGGGAACAGATCTTCGACGGTGGTGCCGAGGGTGCGGGCAAGCCGTAACGCGAGGTAGACGCTCGGCGCGTAGTCGCCCTTCTCCGTGGACACGATGCTCTGGCGGCTGACGCCGACCCGCTCGCCCAGTTCGGCTTGGGTGATCCGCAATTGCTTGCGGAACTCGCGAACTCGGTTGCTGCTCGGTGTGCCTGCCACGAAGAGAAGTCAAGCATCCTTGTCATACGGTGTCAAGGGTGCTTGTCTTTTCGTGGCCCCGGTTCGTTTCGCGGGGAGGCGGAGCGGGTACCAGTCCGTCATGCCGATACCCGCAGATACCGCACATTCGACGTCCGCGACCGGCCCGGCCGTGAGCGGCCTCCGGGCGTTGCGTCTGGTCGCGACCCTCGGCTTCCCGTCGGTCGCCGCCGGTGTCATCGCTCGCAGGCCCCGGTCGATGGCGCTGCTGGAACGGTTCGGCGCCGACGCGTCCGCCGTGCACGCGCTGCGCCGGCTGCGTGCGGAACACGGATCCGGGCCGCTGCAGATCGAGCTGCCCGGCAGGCGGCTGGCGGTCGTGCTCGACCCGGCCGACGTCGGCAGGATCCTCGGGGACTCGCCGGACCCGTTCGACCCCGTCACCCGGGAGAAGAAGGGTGCACTCTCGCCGTTCCAGCCGCACGGTGTGCTCATCTCGCAGGGCCACATCCGCGCCGAACGCCGCCGGCTCAACGAAGGGGCGCTGGACACCGAACACACCCTGCATCACCTGGCCGAGCCGATCGTCGAGGTCGTCGACCGGGAGGCGGGCACCCTCCTCGAATCGGCGATCCGCACCGGCACTCTCGACAACGACGAGTTCACCCGAACGTGGTGGCGCATCGTTCGCCGGATCGTCCTGGGTGACTCCGCCGCCGAGGACAACGGCATCACCGACAGATTGAAAAAGCTCCGGGCGAACGGAAATTGGTCCTACTTCATTCCCGAGCGGAGCCGTCTGCGCGACCGCTTCACCGAAGACCTGTATCGCTACGTGGACCGGGCCGAGCCGGGTTCGCTCGCCGGAGCACTCGCCGCCCTCCCCGCCGGAGGTGCGACCGATCCGGTCGGTCAGATTCCGCACTGGCTGTTCGCGTTCGACGCCGCGGGCATGGCCGCGGCGCGCACGCTCGCGCTGTTCGCCGGTCACCCGGGACAGCGCGGGAGCGCACGCGCGGAGATCGCCGCAGGTGACGCCGAAAAGCCGCAGCCCTACCCGTATCTGAGGGCCGCCGTACTCGAAGCGGTGCGGTTGTGGCCGACGACGCCGATGATCCTGCGGGACTCCACCCGCGACACGATGTGGGGCCCGGAGGTAGGGGACTCGGCGGGCGAGCCGTTCACCATCCCCGCCGGCACCGGATTCATGATCCTCACCGCCGGTTTCCATCGCGACGCCGAGACCGTGCCGTTCGCCGACGAGTTCGTCCCCGAGGTGTGGCTGGACGGACGCGCGGAGAGACATCCGGAACTGGTGCCGTTCAGCGCCGGGCCGGCGGCCTGCCCGGGACGCAACCTCGTGCTGCTGGTGACCAGCACCCTCCTGGCGCGGATGCTCACCGCCGCGGACTTCCGGGTCGTCTCCGAGCCGGTGCCGTCCCCCGACCGTCCGTTGCCGAACACGTTCGACAACTTCGGGTTGAAGTTCGAGGTGGCGCGCACCGCCGGTGCGCAAGGGTGAGGAGGAGCGACATGAACGCGTCCGGTAAGCACGACGACGAGGGCTTCCACAAGGTGGCGCCCGACCCCGAGGAAACCCCGCAGGAGGAAGACGTCGAATCGGATCACGACGACCGGTCGGACAGCGGCACCGACGCCGGTCAGGAGGCGACGGATCCGGCGCGCCGGGCAGGAGAAGAAGGCGGAGTCGGCGAGCAGTGACCGGGCCGGTCCTCACTCGGCCGGCGGATACGGTTCCTTCCGCAGTGCGCGGGCGAGATGCGCCGCATTGCGGGCGAGGGTTGCCGTCGCCGACGCGACCGCCTCGGGCACGGAGTCGAGGTCGTTGTAGTCACCGGGCGTCATGGCCTCTCCGTTCCAGTAGGTACAGCCCTGCGCCGGGATCGTGTACCCGCAGTCGTCGAGCGCCTGGAACAGACTCGCCACGATCGCGTGCGCCCCGTCCTCGTTGCCGACCACCGCCGCGACCGCGACCTTCCCGAACAGGATCGGGCGGCCCTCGTCGTCCGTCTCGGACAGTTCGGCATCGAGTCGTTCCAGCGCGCGTTTCGCCACGCTCGACATCTGGCCGAGCCAGGTGGGCGTCGCGACCAGCAGGATGTCTGCGTCGAGGATGCGCCGTCGGACGTCCGGCCATCGGTCGCCGTTCCCCATGTCGGCCTCGACGCCGGGACGGATGTCGAGATCGACCAGCCGGATCGTCTCACCGGTCACGTCGTACTTGCCGAGCTCGGCGAGGACATGTTCGGTGATCAGATCGCTGCTGGACGCGGCCGGGGACGGCTTGAGCGTGCAGACCAGTGCGAGCGCCTTCAGAGATGTCATGCCGTCGCGGGTACCCGTGCCGCTTCGCGGGTGAAACGCGCTCGTGCCGCTCGGTGCGCGATCGCAACTTCCCCGCGCTGGCATAGCCTGTTCTTCATGTCAGTTGAAGAGCCCACCGCGGTCGTCGGTGCCGGTGAGACGGTCGTGACCGATCCCGCCCATGTCGCCGGCGGCCTGACCACCGAGCAGGTCGCCGAACGGGTGGCGCGGGGCGCGACGAACGACGTTCCCGATCGCGCGTCCCGGTCCGTCAAGGACATCGTCCGCGCGAACGTGTTCACGCGGATCAACGCGATCCTCGGTGTGCTGTTCCTCATCGTGCTCGCCACCGGCTCGATCATCGACGGCATGTTCGGCCTGCTGATCGTGGCGAACAGCGGCATCGGCATCATCCAGGAGGTCCGCGCGAAACGGACCCTGGACAAGCTCGCGATCGTCAGCCAGACCAAGCCGGTCGTGCGGCGCGACGGCCGGTCCGCCGAGCTCGCCCCGCGCGAGGTGGTGCTCGACGACATCATCGAACTCGGTCCCGGCGACCAGTTGGTCGTCGACGGTGTCGTCGTCGAAGCCGAGGGCCTCGAGCTCGACGAGTCGCTGCTCACCGGCGAATCCGACAACGTCGACAAGGCGCCCGGCGCGACCGTGATGTCCGGCAGTTTCGTCGCGTCGGGCAGTGGCGCCTACCGCGCGACGAAGGTCGGTCGCGATGCCTACGCGGCGCGGCTGGCCGAGGAGGCCAGCAAGTTCACACTGGTGCACTCGGAACTGATGGCCGGCATCAACAAGATCCTGAAGTTCATCACCTACCTGATGATCCCGGCCGGTCTGCTCATCATCTACAACCAGCTGTTCTCGAGCGGCGAGTCGCTCGGTCCCGCGCTGAGCGGCATGGTGGCCGCGCTGGTGCCGATGGTCCCCGAAGGTCTCGTGCTGATGACGTCGATCGCGTTCGCGGTCGGAGTGGTCCGGCTCGGGCAGCGCCAGTGCCTCGTGCAGGAACTGCCGGCCATCGAGGGCCTGGCCCGCGTCGACGTGGTGTGCGCGGACAAGACCGGAACCCTCACCGAGAACGGCATGCGGCTGGCCGAGATCGTGCCGATCGACGGGGCGGACGAGAACGCCGTCCGCGCCGCGCTCGCGGCGATCGCCGGCGACGATCCGCGCCCGAACGCGAGCGTCGCCGCGATCGGAGAAGCCCTGCCCGACGATCCGGGTTGGGGTGAGGCGACCGCGACCGCCCCGTTCTCGTCGGCGAAGAAGTGGAGCGGCCAGTCGTACGGTGCCCACGGCAACTGGCTGCTCGGCGCCCCCGACGTGCTGCTCGATCCGGCATCGGACGCCGCCCGCAAGGCCGAGAAAATCGGCGCGCAGGGGCTGCGGGTGCTGCTGCTCGCCGAGAGCGACCGCCCCGTCGACGACGAGGCCGCGCCGGGCATCGTCACTCCTCGTGCGCTGGTCGTGCTCGAGCAGCGGGTGCGGCCCGACGCGAAGGACACCCTCGAATACTTCGCCGGCCAGAAGGTCGACGTCAAGATCATCTCCGGTGACAACGCCGTGTCGGTCGGTGCCGTCGCGTCGTCCCTGGGTCTGGCGAACGGGGATCGGCCCGTCGACGCGCGTACCCTCCCCGAGGACCCGGACGAGCTCGCCGCCACCGTCGCGTCCGCGACCACGTTCGGCCGGGTGCGGCCCGATCAGAAGCGCGCGATGGTCGGGGCACTGCAGTCGCGTGGGCACACCGTCGCGATGACCGGCGACGGCGTGAACGACGTGCTGGCCCTCAAGGACGCCGACATCGGAGTCGCGATGGGCTCGGGCAGCCCCGCTACCCGCGCGGTTGCGCAGATCGTGTTGCTGGACAACAAGTTCGCGACGCTGCCGCACGTGGTGGGGGAGGGCCGCCGCGTCATCGGCAACATCGAACGGGTGTCGAATCTGTTCCTCACCAAGACGGTGTACTCGGTGCTGCTGGCGTTCTTCGTCGGGGTCTCCGGGGTGCTGTCACAGCTGTTCGACTTCGATCCGCTGCCCTACCCGTTCCTGCCGCGGCACGTGACGATCGCCGCCTGGTTCACCATCGGCATCCCGGCGTTCCTGCTGTCGCTGGCACCGAACAACGAGCGGGCCCGGCCCGGGTTCGTACCCCGCGTGATGCGGCTGGCGATTCCGTCGGGTGTGATCATCGGTGTCTCGACGTTCGTCTGCTACGTGCTCGTGTACGGGGGACCGGAGCAGACCGAGCAGCAGAAGATCCAGGCCGGTACGTCCGCGCTGATCACCCTGATCATGATCGCGCTGTGGGTGCTTGCGGTCGTCGCCCGGCCGTACCAGCTGTGGAAGATTGTGCTTCTGATCGGATCGGTGCTCGGCTACGTCATCCTGTTCACGGTGCCGTTCTGCCGCGAGTTCTTCGCGCTGGACCCGTCGGACCTCGGTTACACGACGATCGCGTTCGTGTGCGGCGCCGTCGGTGTGTTCCTGGTGGAGGTCTCGTGGTGGGTCACCGGGCGTCTGCACGGCGAGCACCGCCGCCTGTTCGCCGCCCCGGACGATCTGCTCCCGGGCGTACACTGACCGGCGTATTGCGAACACCCTCGGCAAGAACCATCCGCTTCGACGGAAGGAACAGCAGATGGGCTTCATGGATACGTTGAAGGGCTTGTTCGGCAAGGGCAAGGACTACGCCGCCCAGAATCCCGACAAGGTCGGTTCGGCCATCGACAAGGCCGGCGACCAGGTGGATCAGAGGACAGGCGGCAAGTACGCCCAGCATGTCGACAAGGCGCAGGACGCGGCGAAGAAGCACCTCGGTGCCACCGGTGGCCAGGACGCGGGCACACCGCCGCCGGGTGCGCCGCCGGCCCAGCCCCCGACCCCGCCCCCCGGGACGGAGCAGCCGGGCCCGCCGCC
>NZ_JBMBTE010000040.1:0-45669 GCF_048897285.1 Rhodococcus sp. O3 | reverse complement strand
AAACCCGTGATGACGACGGTGCCACCCTTACCGATCACGGCAGTCGCCGCTGCGATCACCTCCTCGTCGACCGTGCCGACCAGGACCAGCGCCTGATCCGCGCCCTGACCCCAGCTCAACTCATTGACCTTCACCGCCGCTTCTTCCGCAGTCGCGAAGGCGTGTGTGGCTCCGAACTTCAATGCTGTCTCCCGCTTGAAGGCAAGCGGATCGACCACGACCACGTACCGTGCCCCGGCCTGCACCGCGCCCTGCACGGCGTTGATGCCGAGGCCGCCGATGCCGTAGACGACGACGATGTCACCGGCCCGGACGCCGCCGGCGTACACCGCGGTTCCCCATCCCGAAGGAACACCGCAGCCGACGAGCACCGCGGTCTCGAGGGGCAGCCAGTCGTCCACCTTGACAACCGAGTGCTGCGAGATCGTCGCCCGTTCGGAGAACGTACCCAGCATGCACATGGCTCCGAATTCTGTTCCGCCGGAACGGAACCGGAAACTGCCATCAGGCATCGATCCTTCGAGGATCGTCGCGCCCATGTCGCACAGGTTCTGTCGGCCGGTGGCACAGTAGCGACAGGTTCCGCAGTTGGGTATGAAGCTGCACACGACGTGATCGCCGGGTTTGACCTTGGTGACCCCGGGCCCGACCTCCTCGATGATGCCCGAGCCTTCGTGTCCGCCGACGATGGGATAGCGAGGCGGGAGGTCACCGTCGGTCAGATGTAGGTCGGAGTGGCACAGTCCCGCCGCGGTGTACTTGATGAGCACCTCGCCGGGGCCGGGGCCATCCAGATCGAGTTCCATGATCTCGAACGGCTTTCCGGCTTCGAGTAGAACAGCAGCCTTGGTCTTCATGTGTCCTCCTGATGAGTTCGGGGTGAGGCCGGAGACGTCAGAGTGCGACGTTGACAGCCTTGGTCTGGGTGTAGAGGTCGATGGCGGCGGCGCCGAGTTCGCGGCCCCACCCGGACTGCTTGTAGCCACCGAACGGCATGGCCGTATCGAAGCCGTTGTACTGGTTGATCCAGACCGATCCGGCCTTCAGCAGGCGTGCGGTGCGGTGCGCCTTCGAGATGTCACGGGTCCAGATGCCGGCAGCCAGTCCGTAGATCGAGTCGTTGGCGGCGGTGACGATGCCGTCGTCGGCATCGAACGGAATCGCGGCGACGACCGGACCGAAGATTTCCTCCCGCACGACGCTGAAGTCCGGCTCCACGTCGACCAACACAGTCGGCTCGACGAAGTATCCAGTCTCACCCCAGCGCTTACCACCTGTCAGAGCGCGCGCGCCGTCCGCGAGTCCGTCGCGGAGATAGCCGGTGACCCGGTCGAGCTGCTCCTGCGAGACGAGCGGACCCAGCTCGGTCGTGGGGTCGAGCCCGGGACCGATCTTGACCCTGCTCGCGGCCTCTGCGACCGCCTCGGTGAAGCGCTCGAAGATGCTGTTCTCGACGTACAGGCGTGTGCCGGCGACACAGCACTGACCGTGGTTGAAGAGCCACGCATTGAGCGAACCTTGAACGGCCGCATCGAAATCGGCGTCGGCGAACACGATGTTGGGACTCTTGCCGCCGAGCTCGAGGGTGACCTTCTTGAGGTTGCCCTTGGCTGCGTCGACGATCTTCTTTCCGACCTCGGTGGAACCGGTGAAGGCGATCTTGTCGACGTCGTCGTGTGCTGACAACGCGGCACCTGCGTCACCGAAACCGGGTACGACATTGACCACGCCGGGCGGGAAGCCGGCCTCCTCGAAGATCTCGGCGAGCAGCAGTGCGGTGAGCGGCGTCTGCTCGGCCGGCTTGAGAATTACCGTGTTGCCGGCTGCGAGAGCGGGTGCGAGCTTCCACGATGCCATGAGCAGTGGGAAGTTCCACGGCACGATCAGCCCGCAGACTCCGACCGGCTCCCTCAGTGTGTACGCGTGGAACTGACCGCCCGGCGCGAACGGCATCGAGACATTGACTGTGCTGCCCTCGATCTTGGTGGCCCAGCCTGCGTAGTACCGGAAGACGTCGGCTGCCCAGGCTGTGTCGACGGCCGACGCGATCGCGGCGGACTTGCCGTTGTCGAGAGCTTCGAGTTGACCGAACTCGGCGGCCCGCTCGGTGAGCAGGTCGCCGACCCGCCAGATGAGACGCTCACGCTCGTTCGGCTTCATCGAGGCCCACGGCCCCTCGTCGAACGCACGACGCGCGGCCCGGACGGCCCGGTCGATGTCGGCGGCCTCACCGTGTGCCACGTCGGTGAGGCGCTCGCCGGTGGCAGGGTCGTATGTGACGAACGTGCGGCCGGATGCTGCATCGACGAACTCACCGTCGATGTACAGCAGCTTGGTGCCGGCGAGGAACTCGCGCACGCGCGGTGAAACCGACTGCTCGGCAACGACAGTCATGCCACAACCTCCTGGATACGATGCATATGATGCGGAACACGTTCATCGTGCTGCGTGGGAGAGTGACGGAACTGTTCAAGCTTTGGACAGCGATCGGTCACACGGTGATGTCGAGCGCCCGGATCCGGCTGTACAACGTCGTGCGGCTGATACCGAGCCGGGCAGCTGCGTGCACCTTGTTTCCGCAACTTTCCTGCAATGCCTCGATGATCGCTTCCCGCTCGGCGCGTTCGCGGCCGCCGAGGCGGGCCACCCGAGCGGGTGCACGGTAGGCCTCGGGCAGGTCCTCGATCCGGATCGGGATGCCGCCCTTGTCGGGAAGTCCCGCGAGGACCGCACGCAGCTCGACGAGATTGCCGGGCCATGTGTGTTCCGACAGCGCAGCCAAGGCGCTGGGGCCCAAACGGATATCCGAACGGCCGAGCTCGATGGCAAGCGCGGTGACGAGCGCCGGCAGTTCACGGGTTCGCTGCCGTAGGGCGGGCACTGCCACCTGTGCGCCGCAGCGGGCAAGCAGGTCCCGCACCGCAGGTCGGACAGTGTCGACGGGATCGGCGGTGAACACGAGTCTCGGTCCGTCGGCGCGCGTGGCGAGCGATCCAAGCAGCGCGAGTACCGAGTTCGGGCTGAGGTGGACGTGTTCGATCAGGACGTGCGCGGGTCCGGTCTCGACGTGCCTGAGTAGTCCGGCGGACCAGGTGCGTTCGCCCTCGGCTATCACGTGTGCGGCATCCACGGCCACGATCGGTCCCGCTGCATACTCTCGCGCGGCCCAACTCCGACCGCTGCCGACCTCGCCGATGATGGCGATTGCGCCAGTGCTGGAACGTAATTCGGCCATACGGGCGCGTATCCGGGAGGCCGCGTCCTGAGGCGTAGCCCGCCGACGCACGGGCGGGCGGCTCTCATCGACATCGAGCAGGAACAGCGCACCGCTCTCGGTGCCGGACACGCGGTTGATGTGAAGCTCGGTGTGCCCGCCCCCGGAGAGGGCAAAGTCGAGCGTCCGAGTCTCGCCGGGCGGCACGTCATCCACGAGCGCGCGCAACGCCACGTGATCACTTGGTTCGAGCAGTTCGACGGCGGCTTTGTTGGTGAGCATGACGTCCTGCCCCATTGCAGCCACGGCCACGCCACGCTGGCGGACCGCGAGCTGGAACGCGTCCATCACGCGGCGATCCGATTCGCGTGCCCCCTCGAGCAGTCGCGCCTCGATATCGCGGACTGCCCGTGCGAGGAATGGCACGAACAGGGGATTGGCCGTCTTCTCGGTCGCGGTGATGTCGAGGATGCCTTCGATTCTGCGCGTGACCGGATGCACAATCGGGTGACCGTAACAACTGAACTGCCGGAACGACTCGAGGAAATGCTCGTCGCCGTGAACAACGAGACCCTGACGCACCTCGAGGGGGGTCCCGAGCGCGTTCGTCCCGTACGTCTCCTCGGATAGCGCGACACCGGGCAGCACCCCGACATCTTCCATCGCGGACCTCATCGCGTCCGAGTCGAACACCCGCGAGACGACGCAGCAGTTGCGATCGACGAGCAGGATCCCACATTCCGTGCCTGCCAGCTGCACCCGTAAGTCATCGAGCACAGGTCGGGCGGCCTGCAGCAACCGTTCTGCCGAGTCCGCCGGGGCGAGCAGGGTCGGTTCGGGGACCTGTGCCGGATCGATGCCACTGAGCTGCGAGCGCTTCCAGGACAGTTCGATCTCCGGCCGTAAGGCGTGCATCACCGTTCCCCTTCCAGTCGTATCCGGCGATCAGCGGGAAGCGACAGCGCCCACGTCACGACCCTGCTGGTTGCGGCCGCCGGGATCTCACCGATCGGGCACGCGGACCTGGAGATCTTGTAGTCGGCGAAACGCTCGGTGCGGCACTCGCGCGTCTCGCCGCGATCGATGGGCTGTGCTTCTTCGTGCTTTCGGATCCACACGATGAGGTCCTCACCGTACTCGCTAGCGTGGGCTCACGGACCGGGGCATCGGTGACGTCCAGATGGGTGTAGAGCAACTTCTCGATCTCGCATGGGCGATGATTGTCTCGCGGATCATCTTATCTACGATGCATCCTGTCTTTGATGCGTCCAGGGTTGCGACGCAGCCGATTCGTCATCGCGACTCCTTTCCCGGCACAGGCCACGGCGCCCACGACAGGCCCCTGTCGGCGCCGACCGGCAAACGTACTCACACGAGTGTGTTCCAGGTAATATTCGCCCATCCCAGACTCGGTAACTGTTCAGATTCTGAACACCGAGAACCGCCGATGTGGGTAACGCGGCAACGGTCACAGTAGTACGACGCGAGTTCGGTGGAGCCGCGACCGCGATCGGACTGGAGGGCACCAACACCAGATGTAGGTGGGGGTGCACGGCGACGCGAGTCCGCTCAGTCGCAGGTGTGGCCTCGGCGTTGACGGTGTGGGTCGACGAGGGCTGGTGGGCAGCGCGTTCAACTGGGTCGCCACTGGCCTTGTGCGGGCTGCCGGCTCGGCCTGGCAGCCGTACATCGGTGCGGCAGAGTTAATCCTCCGCCGTCGGTGAGGATAGGCCGCAGGGCTAGCGAGAGGACTCCGGTCATGCCGCTGTCGGGGCCGCGGTATCGATGCGTCCGATCCTCGTGTGGAGGGAGTTGTCCTGTAGGTGAAAGGGGGAGGAGTGGACCGCTAACAACGCTCGGCCACGTCAGCCTTTGACACGCCCAGCCAAGCGCCGAGATGTTCGCAAACAGAGTAGTGGTCGTCGGCGACACTTTGGACCGCCGCTGTCTTTCATCTACACCTTGTCTGGACGCGTCGGGCATGCGTTTCGCCCTTCCCCGACATGCACTTCGCTGTCGAGCAATGGGTGTAGTAGCGGCGGTGTCGTGTGGCGTAGCCAAAGCGCCTGGACCGGGGCCATAGGGGGGTCCTGGATCGGTATCACCACCGCTTGGCCGTGGTGATACACCCCCGGTTCGGCAGTCACGAACGCGAAGTGGTCGTTTCCGATCACCGCAGTGGTCGGGGCGGTTCCCTGGATGTGGTTGACCACACTCTTCGGCTCGAAACCGGCGCGGCGGCACACCGCCATGAGGAAGTCTGAGTAAAAAGATTCGCCGGGTGGACCCCACAGGATCAGACTCTCACCAGCAAGATCGTGCATGGTGACCAACTCCTTCGCTGCGAGCGGATGCGCAGCAGAGACGGCTATGTTCAGTACCGTGTACGCCACGACCGCGGCAGCCACATTGCGTGGTGTGGTGGTGCCTCGCCGCAGTCCGACGGTGGCTGCCCCCTCGCGGATGGCAGGTACCAGTTCGTCGGGAAAGCACTGGCGGGCGGTGAGTGAGGCCTGGGGAAAGGCGCGCCGTATGGGCTCGGAGATGTCGAAGACTTCATCCGAGCTGATGGCAGGGGTGTGAGCGATGATGAGATGGTCGCGTTCGCATGCGGCCGCGGCGCGTGTGGCTCGTGCGAGTGCCTCTGTGGCGTCGAGGATCGGCAGGCCGCCGTCGCGAAGTACCTTGCCGGCGGGTGTCAGTGCGATCGAGCGACCATTGCGTGAAAGCAACGGCACTCGGAGGTCTCGTTCGAGTGTCTTGATCGTGCTGCTGACGGCTTGCTGTGTGAGCTGCAGTTGTTCCGCGGCCCTTGTAATGTTCAGGTGCTCGGCAACGGCCATGAACTGGCGAAGCCGGTGAGTATCCAGGTAAGCGTCCGACATATTCGTCATCACTGTCTGTCAAGGTTCCTGCTGCTGCTCAAACATCGGAAACGGCGGGCTGGGCATTTCGGTTGACGTCGAAGTCCTCGTCCTGAGAGCGGTGCCTCGACTGTGCGTCGCGGAGGATGCCCCGGGGGTGGGCAGCTTGTCGCTGTCATGGAAAGGTCGGCTGGGGTAGGTGCGTGAATCGCACTCCTTGTTCTCGTAAGCGTGGTATCGCTGTTCTGAGTCCTGCGCCGGTGCCCCCGAAAGGACGATCCATGTGCAGCAGCACGATGGCTCCGTCGGGTGCATCGGCCAACGCATCGGCGACCTGGCGGGGAGTGGCTGTAGCTCCACGGTCTGCGTTGACGGTGCACCCGGCGAGTGCAAACCCCAATTCCGTTGCGATCTCGACAGCAACGTCGTCGTAGTATCCGGTACCCGGGCGGAACCACCGTGGCTGTGTCCCGGCCAGGTCGGCAAGTGTCTGCTGGTTGTCCAGGATTTCCTTCACCACCTCATGTGCGCTTGTCGTTCCCACGACTCCGACGGCCGCACGTCCGGTAACCGACAACGGCACATGGCGAGTGCCGTGATTACCGATCTGGAACAACGGATCGGATGCGAGGATTCGTGTCAACTGTGGGTGGTCTCTGACCCACCGTTCGTTGAGGAACAGCGTCGCGGGAACGCCTTCGCGGCGAAGAGTATCGAGCAGTGCGACGTCGGCGAGAGACGCGTTCGCATCACCGCAGGCGTCGAACGTCAGCGAAATGGTCGGATACTCGTGTCCCGATGGGACGGCGGTGTGCACACCGGGCAGTTGCGTCCCCCATTCGCGCGGCACACGATTCGAAAACCGGGATCCGATTCCCGTATCGTCAACTGTTGCCCTGTTCGGGCTCGTAGCCGTAGGCGCAGCCTGAGATGGTCGGAGCTCGTGCTGGGTGGTATCCGAGCCGTTTCCACTGCAGGCGCTGCTCACCGTTGCTGCAGCAGCCCACAACATCAGATCTCGCCGCGAGAGCTCCGCCCTTGTACGCCTCTTCATGTGTGCCCTAGTGGTCGAAGGTATTTCGTTCCTCGCCAGCGCATTCTTCTGCTTCGATAGGCTGTGGCTGCAAGACGTCCGGGTCGTTGCAGGAGTGTTGTGCTGGCTTGCGGGGCTATTCGCCGGCGCCGCGGTTGGGGCTGGGGTTGGTGCAGATTGTTCCTTCGCAATCGGTGCCGGCGTTGTCGGAGTCCGGTGGGGTGACGCTCGTCGAGGTCGATGCAGTATGGCTGCTCGTCACGGGTGCGACGGTGCTGTCGTCGTTGCAGGCCGCGGTCAACGGCGTGAATGTTGCCACAGCAAATACGGGGGCCGTCCTCCGGATCATGGCCTGCCTTTCGGTGTCGTTCGGAGCGTCAGCGCCCGAAGCGCACCCAGGTGCCGCCGGCCAATCGGTCGTGAATGCCCTGCTTCGAGACATCGCTGTGTACGGTGACGGCAATGATTATCCGAAGAGCCAAGTCGACGACGCCACCGACGTAAGGGATCACGCTGCTGATCATGAACAGGTTGCGGACGGCTGCCTGCGTCATGGTGGGTTTGTCGGAGCTGGGACCGTACACACGGATCCCCAGTAGCATCTTTCCTGGAGTAGCCCCGATGAGCGTTTCACATGCGACGAAGTAGGCGAAACCAGCCAGCGCGGTAGCGGCAATGGTGCCGACGAGATCATTCCCTTTGCCCATGCTCATGAGAACCACGAACAGGACTACTCCGACGATGAGAGCGTCGATAATGCGTGCTGCGAACCGGACACCCAGACCTGCGGGTCGTGTCTCTGGCTCGCGTCGGTGTTGCGCACGCGGTTCCGGCATTGTCATCAGGTACCCCTTGTGTTGACCACTCGAACGGACGAGTTCGAATACGTGTGGCCGAATTACTCTTCCACCGATCCGTCGAACAGATGTGATTGAGCATCAAGATCGACAACGGCGACTGGACAATAGCCGATTACGGACAAATTCGGGTGATGGTAGAGGCGGGTATGTCGCACCTCGGTTTTCCATGCCATGTGGTATGGAATTCGTCTCCAGCTATTTCTGCTGGTAGATCCTGGATGGAAGCGATTCGACAAATCCTACTTGTAGAACCCACGGACTTCGTTGTTGACACCACTTTCAGGAGGACGCTGTGATGGCCTCGGTCACACCTTCGCTCTTGAAGAAGGAATTAACGCCGGTCCGAGATGGAGAAGGCGTCCAGTGGGTCGAAGCCTGCGGTGTTGTACCGACGGGCTGCATTGGGCTGCGCGGTCCGGTGGGCCCGATGTCGTGATCGGTACCGGCGTCCGCGGCCCGATAGGCGATCTTCCGTCTCGTCTCCTGAGCCGCCGCTGCGGGCAGTGCTGCGAAAGGACGCCGGCATCGCATCGATCGGTGGGGCCACACCGACGGTGGGATGGTGCTGGTGGTGTATGATTCGCCCTCCTCGAGGACTCATGGTCACCTGCTGTCGCCGTGGCACTTCCTATCCGATAGGTGTCGGACCCGCGCTCGTCCTGCACCGCAACGTGGTGTTCCATGTCCGGGGTGGGTGATCCGCGACCTTCTCGGATTCGTCGCGGTCAGCCATGGACATCGCCCCGAGCATCGTCCTGCTCACCCGCGGCGTGCGTGTGTTACCCCTGTCCCCGATCCTGTCCGCGATCGGGCTGTGGTCGTGATTGCTTCCGCGTTGGGCATCGACACACCACAATCCAGCAGCCGGCAAAGACCTGTCGACGCGCAGGCGGGTCCAGCCGTCCACGGTCGCCGCGTCACCCAGGGTGTCGCCGACGTAGTCACTGGCAACGGTGATCGCATCGGTGCGCAGCCGGCGCCCCTGCGTCGGAGGGGACGGCGATGGCGTTGGCGGTGGCGCCGTTGCTGCCGGTGACGAGGCCGCAGTCGATGTCGCGCAGCGGTGCCCGGGCAGGGAGGGCAGGGTAGGACGGGCTCGGGGCAGGGAGCGGAGCGGGGCTGGGACCAACGAGGTTGACCACAGGGGTGACCGGTGGCGTGATCGTGTCGGCTGAGGCGCTGGACGAATGCGTGATGGCAGCCGAAGGATGAGCGGTCGTCGAGGGTGCCGCGGTGCAATCGGTGCTGCTGCATCCGGTGGCCACTGTGGCGACGGCAGCGGCGGCGGTGAGGGCTGCTCGCGCACACAGGCGCATTCGGTCTCCTTGTGTTGTGGGTGTGACAGCTGGGAACCGCGTCGTCGCAGGTATCCCGCCGTGGAATCCTGTGGTCGGTCGGTGGGAACTGCGAGCGTGGGACACATGCGGAGGCGGCGACGTGGGCGGTGGACCCGCGCGACGTGTCCGGCCTCGGTGTCGACTCTGCTGCGACAGCAGCGATACTTGTGAGACTTCATCTTGACGGTAATTACCGGTGATGTCCCGTCCGGAACTTCGGTGCCGAAACCTCGGCGTCGTGAACCCGTTTTTCGCTATTCCGATGTCCATTCGCAGCGTGCCGGATTAAATCGTATCGGTCTTCGGGATCTGCTTGTCTCCCATTCGAACTCGAAATCCAGGATGCGGCACGCCTGCCATGCCGACGATCGCGAACTTCCCCATGTCAACTTCACTGAATCTCCTGCACAAGAAACTCCGTGCCCTCGACAAGTGAAATTTGTAGCAGCGTGCAAGCCTTCACGCTACCTGCGGGTTTCCGTGTTTCGCGGGCAGATCGCAGGGAGGTGTGGTGTGGAATGTCGCATTGCTCACGCTGTGTCCTGTTCTTGACCGCCCGATTCGTGGGTTAAGTTGCCCTCTGCGACCTGCCGATCCGTCAACGGCCCGCCTCGGCGCCGGCCTCAGCGAACCCCCGATCGCCGCGGATCGGCAGGTCCACCACGGAACCAAGTGCTTTGGCAAAAGTCCGTGCATCGTCCAGATGCACTGGCGCAGGGCATGAGTGTCGGTTGCGAGCGCAGGTCTGGAATCGATGGGAAGGGTATCTGGGGCATGGCAACACGGGGGATTCGAGCGACGATGGCGATTGTGTGGGCTTCCTTTCTCTGTGCCTGCACGATGGTCCGCGATGGCGGCACTGCTGCCGACAAGGATGGAACTACAAATACCCCAATGGATCTGGTACTCGGTCCGGCACAGACCGCGATACCGGAACCGGTGAAGGTGCGTGTCGAGCGAATGTTCCGATGACTCGCCCGACAGAAGGTCAGAGACCACCGCAGTTCGTGTTGTTCTCTTTCGATGGCGTTGGCCTCACGCCGAACTGGGGCATGTTCCTCGACGCCGCTGATCGCGTCGACGCCCGATTCACCGCCTGGATGACCGGTCTGCACTTCCTCACCGATGAAAACGCGCACCACTATCAGGGGCCGGGGCCTGCAGCGGGTAATGCGACGATTGCCTTCGGGGGTGACGAAAATGCGGTGCTCGAACAAATCCGGTATCTCAATCGTACCTGGCAGGCCGGCCACGAGAGGGGAACGCATTACGTCGGCCATTTCTGCAGCGGCAGCGGCTATCACGGTGACCAATGGACAAGCGCAAACTGGGCACACGAGCTCGACCAGTTCTTCTCGTTGATGACCAACGGCATCACCACCGGGCCTGATCTGTCCTTCGTTCCGGACGAGGTGCGCGGCGGCCGCACCCAATGTCTGGAGGGCGAACTCGACCAACTGATCCCGGCATGGCATCAGTACGGTATGAAGTGGGATTCGTCAATGCCCGCGTCCGAGCCCGGCATCGCCTGGCCTCGGATGATCGATGGAATCTGGGAATCCCCAATCCCCTATGTGTATTCTCCGCCGCTGGGCAAGAACCAGACCGCCCTCGACTACAATTTCTGGTACACCCTTACCGGCGCGAAGGAACAGCCACACACCGCCGAGCGGGCAGCCGAGATCACCATGGGAACCTATCGGCACACGTTCGAGGAACAGTACAACGGCAACAGGGCATCGTTGGTCATCGCGAATCACTTCAACGACTGGAACGGTAGCGCGTTCAACCCGGCTACCGCCGACTTCATGGCCGAGGTGTGCGGGCTTGTCGATACCTACTCGCCACCTACTCCGACGTCGTGGCGTGGATGGAAATCCAAGACCCGCACCTACTCGCCGCCTGGCAGAATCTGCCGGTCGGCGCCGCCGCGGCTCCGAGCATCTGAGTTCGGAGCAGTCGGATGAAGGTACTCCTATGAGCGACAGCACTCCCGCCGCGTTCCCTGCTTCCGCGCTGGACCCGTCCTGGAGAGCACACAGGGTCTCTGACCGCGCCAACATGGCGCGGCGCCGCGTACTCGCCCTCGGTGCTCTTGCCATCCCCGCTGTGGTCGCGGCCTGTGGTCACCGCAGCGCTACGGTAGCCGGCCATCCCGAACCCGCCTCCGCTGCAGACCGACCACCTGCCGCATTCCTGACCCGACCGAGTGCGGCCACCGCACAATACCGACCGCCGCCGTCGATGCGAGCAGGTACACAGGACGAGTTCCGCAGCAGTGGGGAACGGACCTTCCGGGCATCGAGTCGACACTGCCACGTCCAGCGCGCGGGACTCGAACCATGGCGTTGACCTTTGATGCTTGCAGTGGGGCCCACGGCTCGGCCCTCGACGGAGGGGTCCTTGAAGCGCTTGCTGAGTACGCGATTCCGGCGACGGTGTTTCTCAACGAACGGTGGATCAGGGCCAATCTCGCTGAGGCCGAAAAGCTTGTCGCAAATTCGATACTGCGCGTTGAGAACCACGGCTCTGCTCATGTTCCGCTCTCGGTCACCGGACGGGTCGCGTACGGGATCGCCGGCACGCTGAACGCGGCCGGTGTGATCGAGGAGATCGAATCCAACCGAGAATTCCTGCGTCGCCTCGGCGTCGAGAGCAACTGGTTCCGTGCCGGCACCGCACACTACGAGGATGTCGCCGTGTCCATCGCGCACGATCTCGGAGTCCGGATCGCCGGCTTCACGGTCAATGCCGACTTCGGTGCCACTGCCTCCGCGACAACGGTCGAGACGCAGGTGCTCACGGCACCGGATGGCGCCATTGTCCTTGCGCACATGAACCAGCCGAAATCTGGTACCGCATCGGGGCTGCGATCCGCGCTCGCCGCGCTCGTCGACAGCGGCGTGAGATTTACACATCTTGATGGGGGCATTCTGTGACTGGGTTACCCAAATCGGAGGGCGGACCATCGTCCGGACCCGATGCGGATTCGGCAGGGCAGCGCATGAGCGCGGTGTGCAGTCACTCGGCTCACTCTGCGTCGCCGACGCTGAAGGCGTTGAACTTCTGCCGACAGTGCCCGGTTGCCGCGCAATGTCTGGAATACGCACTGAGACACGACGACCGTTGGGGGCCTGTGACGGCCATGAATTACCATTGGGCAGAAGGGGATTCGAGCGATCTCGCACCCTGCTCGTGAGAGGGCCGGACACCGAGGGCACATGTGGCAGTGACGGCGCGGACCGGGGACCGGCTGCTGACCCGAACCCGTGTCCGGGACGCAACCGCTGATCGAACGAGCGCAGATGTGAGGAACTGTCATGGCACACACCACTTCGTATGCACCGTGGCCGGGACGATCCGACGTGGCCTGGGCGACCGCAGACGATGTGTTTGCCGCTCCGTGGCCGCAGCTCGGGCAATGCCCCGGCATTCCCGACGTCGACACTCCCGAGGCTTTCCGCCGGCACGTGCGCATCCCGTTTCCGGAGGGATGCCTACTGTGCGCTGTGTTGGGAGGACTCGTCGGAGTGCTGCTGCTCACCGTCGTCTTGCCGACCCCGGTTGAGGTCCAGAATCCGACGTGGGTGATCGCCATCTGGTCGGCTGCTGTACTTGCGCTGGTGATCGCACTCGTCGGGTACGTGCGTGGTGCGTCAGCGCTTCCCTTCGCGTCCCGCCGTGCCTATTCCAGGATGCGGGCTCGGCTACATCTACTCGGACGGGTGTACCCTGCACGGTCGTCCACCGGGACAGAAGCGTTTCGCATAGACGCTGGTGGCGTGTGGCAGGACACCTCAGTCGTCATCGACACCGCTCTCGCTGCCGACGACGCCGCCCGGTTGCTGAGGGCCTTCGACCTCTGGTTCACCGTCCTCGAGAACGACGCCCTCGCTTGTCGCGCCGCCCAGCTCCGCTTCGGTTCCGCCACAATCGTCACGAGCGAGGAGATCTTCGGTCCGGGCGCGGTGGGCGGATACCTTGTACTGGACCAGTACTCCGGCACCATCGGCTGGCGCTTGCTTGTTGCCGGCCGCCCGCTGAATCCTCTGGTCGGCCCGTATCGCGGGGGCGAAATCTTCGCTGTCGCGGATCCCAGGGCTCCGGAGGAACCTCAGTCCTGCTCCATTTCCCACGCCGATGACTCCGGTCATCTCCTTGAACGTGTGGCAACAGCTGTGGCGCTGTCTGCAGCGGTCGGCGGCATGTTGTGGTTCGGCTGGGTGATCACCTCCGGTCCATGGTGAGGCCGTCGTCACAGCATCATCGTGATCTGGCACCTGCCTCCGGATGGATTGCCGGTGCACCGACCACGGTGCGCGGACGCCTCAGGATTGCGGTGTGGCGGAGACCTCTCGAGAGTGGCGTCTTCCGACTCGATCGACTGTGAAGCCGTGGAAGGCGATGCTGCCGAGGACGGTGGCGGCCATGACATAGAGCACAAGCGACGCGTCGTCGATATCGTCGATGCCTCGCCACGCCAGGAGCCCGAATACGATCGACGCAGTGCCTCGCGGCCCGAGCAGCGAGATGGCGCGTCGGTCGGGAGCCGGCAGATCGGACCCGAGGAGCGAGAAGCGAACCGGGATGATCCGGAGGGCCGTCAACGCCACCGCTGCATACACGAACACCTCCCCTCCGGGTACACCCAGCTCGAACAGGTAGGACACGGTGGCCCCGAACAGGAACCACATCGCCATACTGCTCAAGATGGCGAGGTCCTCCGCCAACTCCAACTCGGACTCGTCGAGTGTGCCGCCGCCGATCGTGGTCCGTGTTGCGTGGTAGGCGATACCACTGACGAACGCGGCGATGAATCCGTTCGCCGACAACCCGCTAGCGGCGGCATAGGCCAGAAGCGTCAGAAGTACCACGCCGATGCGGACACACCGCAGTGTGGTGAGGGCACGGCTGGTCGCCGATCGTGCCAGCCAGGCTCCTCCGAATCCGCCGGCAGCACCGACGACACCAGCGGTCATCGACGACTGGAAGCCGTGCACAATCGCTTCACCAGTGCCTTCCCTGGCGTGATTTTCTCCCAGCGTCGCGAGGGCAACCACGAACACCGGCGCGACGATGTCGTCGTTGTAACCGCTCTCGACGTTCAGGGTTCGACGTACTCGCTCCGGCAGTCGACTATCGTGTAGTAGACCCGATGCCGGTGCGAGATCGGTCGGTACGACCACGCATGCGACCACGACGAGCACGGCTATCGAGGTGGACGGCAACAGAACTGTTCCGAGCACCACGGCGCCGAGCAGCGTGAGGGGTAACGCCACAGCCGGCAGTCGCGCGGACACAGCGCGCTCCCCGCCGAAGAGTCCGCCACGAACCTCGGTGGCATCGACGAACAAGAGCAGCGCCAGGATCAGCTCGACCGCATGCTCGGTGGCTGATTCATCCAGGAGGTCGGCCAAGTCTTCGTGCATCAGTCTCGATACGACGATCCCGACCGTGACCATCACCAATGGAGCGGTTAGTCGAATCCGTGCGATCACCCGCGACCCGAGTGCGCACAGTAGACCCACGCACGAGCCCACACGACGAACGCGTCCACCGCATCTCGCTTGAAGCAATTTCGCCGAGTGATCGGACATGTCGATCTTGACGGGCTGCGCCACAATCCGCACGCGTGTGTACCCGATGCTCACATAAATCGATGTACCGGGGATTGTACGAGTCCTCGCATTTTCGACGGAACGGGAAGCCGGTGGAGTCCAATGCGGGGATTTCAACAAATTCCGCTTGTTGTCACCGCGGTTCCGCTTGTTTTTCTCCTCACCTCGGTTGGGCATATTGTGCAGGATTGCAACAGGAACGGCGTCGGTAGATTTCCGCGCTTCGACAACAAAGGTGTGCCGAATGAAGTCGACCCGATCGATAGGTCCGAGAACCGTCGTGCTTCTGACAGCTGCGGTCCTCACTGCCGGCTGCTCGGAGTCGCATAGCGGCGGTGCTGAGGCCGCGCGCGTCATGGCGCCTGAAGTAATGCGTGTCTCTTACGGCGAGGGCGCCGACAACTTCGGGATCCTGCACCTGCCCGGTGGTGAGGGACCGCACCCGGTGGTGGTCATGGTGCACGGTGGGGGCTGGCTCGAAGAACACGATCTGTCGTATTTCGAGCCGCTCTCACAATCGCTCGCAGACGAAGGCGTAGCGGTCTGGAACATCGAGTACCGTCGCGTCGACGGCGCCGGAGGATGGCCTGCGACTCTCGCCGATGTTGACGACGCCACCGAAGCGCTTGCGGTATCGGTGCAGGAGGCGGCCGGCGGCCGCCTCGACCTGGGCCGGGTGCACCTCGCAGGACACTCCGCAGGCGGACATCTCGCTGCTTGGATAGCCGGACGCCATACCCTGCCCCCGGACGCCCCGGGCACGCAACCGCAGATTCGTCCGGTGAGCGCGACCATCATGGCGGGGGTGTTCGACCTGTCGCTCGCAGCCACGGCCGGACACGACAAATTCGTGCGCGGGTTGCTCGGCGGCATGCCCGAGGACCATCCCGACCGCTACGCCATCGCTTCGCCGATCGAGCATCTCCCCGTTGGTCTGGCGGTGACAGCTGTGCACGGGACTGCCGATCGGACAGTGGATCCGGTGCAGTCACGCAAGTACATCGAAGCATCGCAGGCCGCTGGTGATCCGGCCGAACTGCGCCTGCTCGACGGTGTCGGTCATGGCGACTTCGGAAACGTCGACTCGCCTGCGTGGGGTGCCGCGAAGCGGATCATCTTGGACCACGTGGGCGGTTGAGAACGTTCGCGGCCAACCGCTAGTGATCCCGCCGATGGCGCGGGCCATGGACTCCGGGCATCCGACGAAGGCACGATATGAGCAGTGATGAAACAGCCGATGATCCCACGTCATCCAGAACGATGCCGGCGGAACGGAATACAAGGAGATCAGCGGGATCCGCGAGGATCGTGGCGGGCGGGGGTGCTGCAATGGGGAGCACCGGTGGATTCATCCGGCGGCCCCGCTGGCCGCGCCGGTCTACGTGACGCTGGTTGTAACCGGTGTGGTGCCGAATGGGCTGTGGTGTCGTATCTTCACGTCTTCGGTGTGCGGGATGAGTTTCACGCCGAGCCCGCCACGGGATTGCGGTACGAATACCGAGAGTCTTCGGGGGCAGGAGACGGTCCAGGCAGTAATTCCTATCCCTGGCATTCGTTCGAAACGACGTCCCCAATGATGTTGGTTCCAGTTGCGCCATTTCTCGGTGACTGTGGTCAGGGCCTTTTCACCCTCATCGCCGCCGGGGTCCATTCGGATATTCCATGCGGTATCGGGTAGGGTACGAATTATTGGTAGTTTCGTCGGCGGGGGCGTAGAAGAGTTTCGGAAGAAGTGTGCTCGTGCAGTGGAGAGACCCCAATCGATACCTGTGGCTGTGTGCACTGCTCATACCGCTGAGTCCGTTCCTCGCCTGGGTGCTCGTCCGTTGGCTGAATCTTGGATTGTTCTGGGCGGCAGGAGCGCTGGTCATAGCAGTGCTGGTTCCGGTAGTGGACAGACTTGCCGGTGCGGACAAGACCAACTTGCCGGAGGAAGCGTTGCGCGTCCTGGAGCATGATCGCTATTACCGATGGTGCACGTACGCATATCTTCCGTTGCAGTACGCCGGTATGGTGTTCGCGTGCTGGATGTGGACCACTGCGCCGATGGGTCCCCTCGAGCGGTTCGCGCTGGCCGCTACCGTTGGCGTGGTCGGCGGGGTGGGAATCAATGCCGCCCACGAGTTGGGGCATAAACGCACCGATCTCGAACGCAACCTGGCCAAGATCGCTCTTGCGCAGTCCGGTTACGGTCATTTCTTCGTCGAGCACAATCACGGTCATCATCTGCGGGTGGCAACTCCCGATGATCCCGCTTCGGCCAGGTTTGGCGAATCCTACTGGCGCTTTCTACCCCGCTCGGTGCTCGGTGGTCTGCGTTCGGGGTGGCGACATGAACGGGTACGACTGGCTCGCCGCGGCCGATCGTGGTGGAGTGTGCGTCACAACACCCTTCTTCAAGGATGGGCCTTGACGTTGATCCTGTTCATCTCGTTGATAGCTGGGTTCGGCTGGGCGGTCGCTCCGTGGCTCGCCGTTCAAGCGGTGATGGCCGTGATGTTCCTCGAAGCCGCCAACTATCTCGAGCATTACGGATTGCTCCGCGACATCCGCCCCGACGGATCCTTCGAGCGGGTCGCTCCGCGGCACAGCTGGAACAGTGATCACCGGTGCAGCAACGTGTTTCTGTACCATCTGCAACGACACAGCGATCACCATGCCAATCCGCTTCGGCGCTATCAGACTCTGCGTTCGATGAGCGAAGCTCCGCAGTTGCCCGCTGGCTATGCGGTGATGATTTTGTTGGCCCTCGTGCCACCCTTGTGGCGCGCTGTTATGGACAAGCGGTTGCTCGCCCATTACGGCCACGACCTGACTCGTGTACATACACTGCCGGGAAGCTGCCGGAACCGATGATATGAATACGGACAGATGAATCGCGGCAGATGCCGACGCCGGCGACCGATGCCCGGCACCGTCATCTCGGCGTGATCATCGATGCGCTCGGTGCCGAGACCGGTGGAGACGTGTCATTGTCCGACGAAGGCGTTGTCGCGTATGGAGGCGAGAAAGTCTGTGCAGCAGGCGCAAGGACATCGAACTCGTCAGCGATGTAGTCCGAGCGTGCCGGTCGTGTGGAGTCGATACCTGGACAGCATTCCTCGCTGCGTCGTGAGCTTCTCGCCCGGAGCTCCTGTCGTGAAGGGCAGAAGGTCCACGCCAGCGCGACTGTCAACACCGAACACGCACATTGCCGATGGTGCAGTAGGTCTGTGCGGTGACGGAGGCGGGCAGCGTCTGCATCCGCGGCAGGTACCGGTTGATGTCGCGTCGAGCGGGCGACGACGGCGATCGCGGCGACCGATACCGGTACGTGGTCAGCGACAACGCCCTGCCGAGGACCAATAGCAGGAGAGGCGGGGCAGCGGCATCGAGAATCCCCACCCTGTAATCCTGTGTGTGACAGCTCCTACGAACACCAGAACGATGAGGATGAGCTCGAGCATGCTTCACGGTCCCTGCTGTCCGGTGCGGCGACGACCCGTTCGGATCGTCGCCGCACCTTCGGGAACCGGCTGTGCAGCGCGTCGCGCTCTCAGTGGATCCCTTCTCCGGCAAGCGGATCCGGTCGGGTATCGGGGTCCACGGTGCACCTGGTGTTTGCGGTGTGGACGGGATGACGTTTCATCGTGGGCAAGCCCAGAATGGCGTACACGGCACTGCCCGCGAGTAGCCCCCAGAACGCGCTGCCCACGCTGACGAGGACGATGCCTGACATGGTGACCGCGAGTGTTGTGAGGGCCGAAACCCCGGTTCGGGTGTCGCCGCCCGTTGCTCCCTTCAACGCGGTGAGTGTCGATGCGAGGAGTGCAACTGCCGCGAGTGTCGTGATTGTCTCGGACGGTATCGACTGGAAGCCTGCGACGAGGAAGCTTCCGAAGATGCCCACGAGTACGTATGCGGTACCCGCGGAAAGCCCTGCTATGTAACGGCGATTCCGGTCCCGATGCGACTCGGGGCCGACAGCGATCGCCGCTGTGATGGCCGCGATGTTGATGCCGTGATTGCCGGCCGGGGCAAGTAGGGCGGAAACCGTCGAGATGGATCCGACGAGAAGTCGATCGTTGGGGACGTAGCCTTCTGAGCGAAGCAGCGCGAGCCCAGGTGCGTTCTGTGAGGCCATCGTGACGATGAACAGTGGAAGCCCGATGCTGATCAACGCGATGACGCTGAAGGTCGGCATCGTGAAAAGCGGTCCTGTAATCGTCAGCCCGACACTCATCGTCTTGAAGGCGCCGGTGACGGCCGCGGCTGCCACTCCCGCGATCAGCGCCGCCAGCACGGCGTACCGGTCGAAGTACCGCTTGCCGACGAAGTAGGTGACGATCACGCTCCCAGCCAGCACCGGAGCCGCCTGGAACGCGGAACCGGCCGAGATGACGAAGGGCAGGAGGATGCCGGCCAGCAGGGCTTGCAGTACCGGGGTGGGCACGCGATCGAGTAGCCTCCCGAACCACCCCGTGTATCCGACGACCGCCGCCGCGATCGAGGCCACGAGGAACGCGCCGACGGCGTCGGAGAAGCTGAACCCGCCCAGCGACGCGATCAGGAGGGCGGCACCCGGCGTCGACCAAGCCACGATGATCGGCATTCGCGTGAACAGGCTCAATACGATGCTGCAGACGCCGTTGCCGATGGACACGGCCCACACCCAGGAGGCGGTCTGCGCTTCGTTCAATCCGGCTGCGCGGGTTGCTTCCAGCACGATGAGGAAGGGGCCGGAATAGTTCACTAGTGCCGAGATCACCCCGGCGACGAGCGCAGACGCAGAAACGTCCTCGAGTACCGAGCGCAAGCCACTCATGCGACGTTCTTCCATGGGAAGTCCACACCGGACAACGGGGGTAACGTAGTTGACAACGAGACAGTAACGTTATCCAATATCTTCATGGTCAACGATAACAGACCGGCGGAGGTTGCCGCGATCCTCCGGAAGCGGGCGGCTTCGATGCGTGTGGGTGAGAAGCTGCCCCCGGTTCGTCAGCTCTCACGTGAGTTTCAGGCCAGCGCCGCAACGGTTTCCCAGGCGCTCGCACAGCTACAAGCGCTTGGATTGGTCAAAGCGGAACCGGGCCGAGGAACCTTCGTCCTCGGCCGAGATCGGGGTCCGGAACCCGACTATTCGTGGCAATCGCAATCGCTCGGTCACGCACGGGTCGACGCGCGCAGGACCTCCCGGCTCGGAGCTTACGGAACCGCCGACGACATTCAGCTGTCGTGGGGATATCTCGCCCCCGAGTTGCAGCCGCTCGAAGACCTCAGATCCTTGGGTGCTCGCGCAGCGCGAAGCTCGCGGGCGTGGACGATGGCTCCCACCGCCGGCTTTCAGGATCTGCGCAGAGTCTTCTCCGAAGAGTTCCACACCGATCCGAACGATGTTCTGATCGTTCCCGGTGGACAGCAGGCGCTCGTCTACGTGCTGCGCACCCTCACCGGTCCCGGCGCGACGCTGATCACGGAGAGCCCCAGCTATCCTGGCGCGATGGTCGCCGCCCAAGCGGCCGGTCTCGAACTCGTCGCTGTGCCTGCGGACGGCGACGGCATCCGGCCCGACAAACTTGCCGACGCCCTCGAACGCACACACGCTACGGTGATCTATCTCCAACCCTGCTATGCCAATCCGACCGGTGCGGTGCTCAGCGGTCCTCGTCGCGAAGAGGTGCTCCGGCTCGCCGCCCGCCACGGGGCATTCATCGTCGAAGACGACTGGGCCCGGCACTTGGGTATCGACGTCCCTGCGCCTGCGCCGCTGTTCACCCAGGATCCTGACGGGCATGTGGTCTCTATCGCCACCTTGAGCAAATCGGCTGCGCCCGGCCTGCGGGTCGCGGCGATTGCTGCGCGGGGACCGGCCGGTGAACGGCTCCGGGCAGCACGCATCGCCGAGGACATGTGTGTTCCCCCGCTGGTTCAGGAGGTTGCGTTAGGCCTACTCACTTCCACGGCCTGGCCGCGGCACCTCAAGAGAATCCGGTCGCACCTGGCGGAGCGTCGCGACGTGATGCTGGGGGAAATCGCTGCGACGCTCCCGGAGGTGCGAGTTCCGCACACCCCTCGGGGCGGCATCCACCTCTGGGTCAAGCTACCGGAGGGCACCGATACGACGGCGTTGACGGCCGCGGCTCAGGACGCCGCCGTTCTGATCGGGGACGGCAGTCATTTCTACTACGACGAGCCGCCCGCTGCCTATATCCGCCTCTCATATGCCGCCGCCTCGGTCCCGCAGATCAGCGAAGGCATCCGTCGGATCGCGCGGCTCATGGAGAGTTCATGAGCGTGACGTGGCGCGGGCGTGCCGGTCTCATCGATTTGAGTTCCGGGAACGCATCTGACGCGTGTACGACGATCGAGGGCACACGAGCCGGTGATGGTGAGGACACCTCCAGGTCATCGAGGGGTGGACTCGACGCGACGGATCCCGGCGATCGTCTCCGGCATCGCACCGATGGATCGGCGTGCCGATGTTCTGTGCGGCGTCCTGTCCACGAACGTCGCGGACGACGCCGCTCAGATCGCTGCCCGGAACCCGAGAATGTGCCGCGTCACACGTTGCCGGCAGCAGCTGCACCGAGGAGACGCGCGCGGCGCTTCCTTCCGGGGGCACTCGAAGGCCGTTGAGTACCCATCCTCGCGAGCCCGGTCCCTGCGGGTCCGGGGGCGATCCGAACAGTCTCGGTCGACCACGAGTCGGCTACCGAGCTGGGCAGTGGCGGACGTGCCGGCACCCGTTGGATCCGGGCTGTCCGTGGCCTCCCTGCCGGACCGGCAGGGGGCAGGAAGGCCAACTCACGCCACTACCGCAGCAGTCCCGGGTAGAGGGGGTGCTTCTCTGCGAGTGCCCTTGTGCGGGCTTGCAGGGAGGGAATGTCCGGGTTCGGTCTAAGGGCTTGGGCGACGATGTCGGCTGCCTCGATGAAATCGAGTGTTCCGAATCCTCTGGTTGCGAGGGCCGGGGTGCCGAGTCGAACACCCGAGGTTACCAAGGGCGGCCGGGGATCGAAGGGAATGCTGTTGCGGTTGACGGTAATACCGACTTCGTGGAGGACTCGCTCGGCGGTGACGCCATCGATTTCGGAAGTACGAAGATCCACCAGGATGAGGTGGACGTCGGTCCCTCCGGTAAGTACGTCGATACCGCTCGCTCGGACATCCGGGGCAAGGAGTCGATCAGCCACGATACGAGCACCTTCCAAGGTTCGGCGCTGTCTGTCTGCGAAGGGTTCTGTACCGGCGAGCAGGAACGCGGTGGCTTTCGCAGCGACGATATGCATGAGTGGCCCGCCTTGTTGGCCGGGAAAGACATTCCGGTTCAGGATCTTGGCGTAGGTGTCATCCTTGCTGAGGATGAATCCTCCCCGCGGTCCGCCGAGAGTCTTGTGGCTGGTGGAAGAGACGATATCGGCCACGGGCACAGGATTCGGGTGGAGGCCGGCAGCCACCAGCCCAGCGAAGTGGGCCATGTCCACCCACAAGAGCGCACCGATCTCATCAGCGATCTCGCGGAATGCATGGAAGTCGAGATGCCTGGGGTAGGCGGACCATCCGGCGATTATGACCTTCGGTCGGTGTGCGCGAGCAAGATCGCGTACCTGATCCATCTCGATGAGGGACGAGTTTCGACCAAGCCCGTAGGTGACGACGTTGTAGAGCTTACCGGAGAAGTTCAGTGGCATCCCGTGGGTCAGATGTCCGCCGTGATCGAGCCGGAGCCCGAGGATCGTGTCCCCGGGCTGTGCAACGGCGGACAATACAGCGGCGTTGGCGGTCGCGCCCGAGTGGGGTTGAACGTTTGCATACTTCGCTCCGAAGAGCGCCTTTGCACGTTCGATCGCGAGTTCTTCGGCCCTGTCGACAGGCTCGCAGCCGGCGTAGTAGCGGCGGCCCGGGTATCCCTCGGCGTACTTGTTTGTCAGCACGCTACCCGCCGATTCCAGCACCGATACCGGAGCGAAGTTCTCGGAGGCGATCATCTCCAGATACGATCGTTCACGATCGAGCTCGTCGTCGAGAACGGCTCTGATTGCGGGGTCGAGGTGAGCCAACGACGCGTTGAGGTGGTCACTCATATGGTCCTTCTTCCGTTGTTGCACAAGTTGTTCACCCCGAGCCGGGATTGTGTCTGGCGACAGGTCTCGCGCCTTCGTGCTTCGGATCGATGCGTGCTCGGGTATTCAGTGCGCGTTCCGGGCGGAGCCCAGCAGGAACCGCCCTCCGCGACCGGTGAACATCGCGCATCGGTTCGGGAATCAGGATGTCCCCGTCCTCGCGGAGTTCCGTGCAGCACCGGAAAGAGTTTCGCAAAACTCGGGAACGGTAACGATGCCGACGAATCGATAATAACGTTATCTATGGCGCTCACGTATGATGGTAACAGTCAGGGGAGACGCGTTCACGATTGGTCTACTGGGTTCGGGCGAACCCAGCGGCGGAGTCGGGAACTGGTGCCTCCGGGCAGGGCAATCCGCCGATGCAGCGGTGCTCGGCGACGTCGGTTGTATCGCGCGTCGCACGAACGAATGTGCTGTCCACACTCATGTGCGATAGATCTTGTTCAACAACGTATCTGGACGTATGGGTGTCGGCGCCCGTGCATGCGGTGCGGTGCCATATCGAGGTAGGGCAGGATGCGACCCGCATCCGCGGAGTTCGCCGCTACTCGGCTGTTCGGCCACCCACCGTGCTGTGTCGCCTTCTGGACCGGTGGTCCGCGCCGCGCGCTCACGTGTGCAGGCTCAGTGCGTCTTCGATCACGGTGAGTGCGTACTCGAGGAGATCGTCGGTCACATCGAGGGTCGGCAGGAACCTGATGACGTTGCCGTCGCTGCCCGCGGTGATCAGGACCACGCCGCGCCGGGCCGCGTACTCGCTGATTGCAGAGGCGCTGCCGGGCAGTGGGTGAGTCGTCCCCGCCTGGGTCAATTCGAAAGCGATCATCGCACCGTGCCCTCGGATGTCGCCGATGACGGGATGGCGTTCGGCGATCCGACGCAGGCCGTCGGTGAGGGTGGTTCCGATTCGGCGAGCGGCGGCGAACTGCTCCTCGTCTTCCAGGAGGTCGAGGACGGCGTGCGCGGCGGCGATCGACACGGGGTTTCCACCGAATGTGCCGCCGAGGCCGCCAGGCGCCGCGGCATCCATGATCTCCGCGCGTCCTGTGACCCCGGCCAATGGGAGGCCGGCGGCGATCTGTTTGGCGGTGAGCACGACGTCGGGAACGATGCCGAAGAGATCGCTGGCGAACCAGGTGCCGGTCCGTCCAAGCCCGCACTGGATTTCATCGGCGACGAGGATGACGCCGTTTCGGTTGGTCCATTCCTGGAGGGCCGGTAGGTATCCTTCTGCAGGCACGATGAATCCGCCCTCACCCTGGATGGGTTCGACGACGAGAGCCGCGAGGTCCGCGGAGCCGACGCGTTCTTCCAGGTATGTGATCGTCCGATCGGCAGCTTGCTGTCCGGTGAGCCCGTCCCGGAACGGATAGGAGTTCGGCACTCTGTGGATGTCCGGCGCGAACGGCCCGAAGCCGGTCGCGTACGGGACCGCCCGGTGGTTCATCGCGAGAGTCAGATTGGTGCGGCCGTGGAACCCGTGGTCCAAGGACGCAACTGCTCGCCGGCCTGTGTACGCCCGGGCGATTTTCACGGCGTTCTCGACCGCTTCGGCGCCGGAGTTGACGAACATGGTCTTCTTCGCGTGCGATCCGGGGGTCTTTTGGGACAGGCGTTCGGCGAGGCGCACGTATCCCTCGTAGGGCGTGATGCCGAACAGCGTGTGGGTAACCCGGTTCAGTTGCGCAGTTGCCGCAGCGATGATGCTCTGCTGGTGGTGGCCGACCATGTTGACGCCGGCGCCACAACCCAAGTCCAGAAACCTGTTTCCATCGACGTCGATGAGCCATGGACCTTCGGCGTGATCGATGTAGATCGGCAGCGTGCTCCCGATTCCGCGCGGCACTGCCTGGTCTTTTCGGCTGTGGAGCTCTCGGCTTTTCGGCCCTGGAACCTCGGTGACCAGCGCAGGTCCTGTTGAGGTGAATGCGGTCGGAAGAGTCTCGGTCATGCGCGTTCTTTCGTCTCGCTTGGCTTCTTTGGAGTTCTCACATCGCTCGCCGGTGCGGGTGTTGCCGGTAGCCGACGAGGAACCGGGCGAACCGTTCCATGGCGTCGGCGAGTACCGGTGGGCGGGGGAGGAAGGCGATGCGTAGGTGATCTGGGCGTGCCCAGTTGAACGCGCGCCCATGAACGAGGAGGACGTGCTCGGCCTCGAGGAAGTCGAGCACGAGTTGTTCGTCGTCGACGATGTCATGGACGTGGGGGTCGATGCGCGGGAAGGCGTACAGACCGCCTCCGGGCTCGTGGCAGGTCACTCCCGGAATCTCCTGCAGGAGTCGGACAGTCAGCGCGCGTTGTTCGTAGAGTCTTCCTCCCGGAATCCGGAGCGTGGCGATCGTGTCGTCGTGCCGCAACGCCGCGGCGATCGCGTGTTGTGCGGGAACGGAGGCACACATGCGCATCGAGGCCAGTAAGCGAAGTCCTGTGAGGTACCCGTCATCGGGATCGAACCCGGTTGCGACAACCCATCCGGCTCGGTAGCCGGCGACGCGTGAGGTCTTGGACAGTCCCGAGAAGGTGATGCAGGGGTGGGTGGGCGCGACCTGGGCAGTGCTGACGTGGACGTGCCCGGGGTAGACGATCCGGTCGTAGATCTCGTCGGAGAGCAGAAGGAGACCGTGCCGATCCGCGACGGCGGCGATGGCGTCGAGCGTGCGTCGCGAGTACACCGCTCCGGTGGGATTGTTGGGGTTGATGACGACGATCGCCCTGGTGCGGGACGTCACCAAGAGCTCCAGTTCCTCTGTGTCGGGTTCCCATCCGGCGGTTTCGTCGCACCGGTAGTGTCGGGGTACTCCACCGGCGAGCACCGTCGACGCCGTCCACAACGGGTAGTCCGGAGACGGGATGAGCACTTCGTCACCGGGTTCGAGGAGGGCTTGGAGGGTGAGGGTTACCAGTTCCGAGACGCCGTTGCCGATCAGAATATCGTCGATACCCGCAACAGGAAACCCGGGCCGGGCAGCGTAGTGGTCCTGGATCGCTTCTCGGGCGGAGCCGAGCCCTTGTGACTCGGAGTAACCGTGCGCATGTGGAAGAGAGTCCCGGAGCGCCGCGAGCACGACCTCGGGTGCCTCGAACCCGAATGGGGCAGGGTTGCCGATGTTCAGGCGCAGGACCTCCTGTCCCCGCCGTTCCAACTCGGCGGCGCGTTCGTGTACCGGTCCCCGCAGGTCGTAGAGGACTCCGTCCAGCCTCGACGACGAACTCACGGTCAGGGGGCTTGCGGGCGGCGTCTTCTGCGTTGTCACAGTCCTGCTCCTGTCGTATGTGCGGCTGCGGTGGCCTTGGCGAGAGCATCGGCCAGCACTTCGGCGGCGCCCGTGTCGAGTTCGTGGACCGTCAGTCGAAGGCGTTCGGCACCTGACTCGGTACCGAGCGCGAAGCTGTCTCCGGTGCGGACAATCCAGCCGCGACGCATCAGTTGCCCGGCGACGGCGTACGAGTCGGTACCGGCGTTCACCCAGACATTGAGTCCATCTCCGCTGGTGGCGGTGATTTCGCGGTCGCGCAGAAGTTCGACGAAGTGTGTGTTTTTCTGGTGGTAGTGAACGGCGGTGGCGTGGATGCGTTCCTGTACTTCCTCGTCGGTGAGGAGCGCGTGCACGATGCGCTGGAGAAGGTGGCTTACCCACTTCGTTCCGCCACTGATCTGTGTGGCGAACCGCTCCGCGGTACCAGGGTCGCTCGCCACCAGTGCGACACGTAAGTCGGGACCGAGGAATTTCGATACCGACCGCACCAGGGCCCACCGCTGATGGGCGCGCGAGATGATGCTGTGGTAACGGACCTGGGAGAGGAGGGAGAAGTGGTCGTCCTCGATGATCAGCACGTGCGGATGGTCGGCAAGCGCGGCCTGCAATTCTGCCGCGCGTGACGGGGTGAGGCTCACTCCGGTGGGATTGTGCGCGCGGGGTGTGCATACGACGGCGCGGGCGCCGGCCTCCAGCGCCGAATGCAATCCGTCGGCGGTCATCCCCTCGTTGTCGACCGGGACGGGAACAGGCCGGTAGCCCGCCCGCCGCACAGCGTTGATGCTGGTGAGGAAGCAGGGATCCTCCAAAGCGACCGCATCACCCTGGCTGAGTGCCTGGGAGAGCAGCTTCTCGATCGCATCGACAGCGCCGCTGGTGACCGTCAGGCCGAACTCTCGCGGTTGATCGGCGGCGAACTGCGACATTGCCCATGTGCCAAGCCCCGGGTCGATTGTGGGCTCGCCATACAGCACCGGCGGCCGAGATCGCAGGTGCACTGCCGAGGGATCGGGCAGAAGGTTGCGGTCCGGATTCCCGTGGCTGACATCACGCAGAACCGTGTCCGGCGCAAAGCCTTCCTCGACGAACGTCGGGGGCGGAGCGATCGACGTACCCGCGCCCCGATTGGTGATCGCGACACCGGCGATGGCTAGTTGACGATAGGCAGCGACTACGGTGTTGCGATTCACCCCGAGCGACTTCGCTAGCTCGCGAACCGGGGGTAGTCCGTCTCCGGCGCGCAGCGAACCGGTGTCCACCAACAGGCGTATGCTGCCGGCGATCTCGGCTGCTGTTCTGCCTTCGATTCGCTTCACTTCGAATGTCCTTACGTTGCAACGGTCGTCGATATAGTCTAGACCATGTAATATTTGGCCTATGTCAAATGTATCCGATGCATCGAGTGGTCCGGGGTACCCGCGGGCGGAAACGGTCGACGACTTTGCGCGCAACATCGCCTCGGTGCGGGCCCGCATCGAAGCCTCTGCTGCTCGATCGGGTCGCGACGCGTCCGATATCCGTCTGTTGCCGGTGAGCAAGACCGTCGACGAGGACAGGATCCGTCTGGCGGTACAGGCGGGATGCCGTGAACTCGGTGAGAACAAGGTGCAGGAAGCCAAGCGCAAGCATGGGAATCTTGCGGACCTCGATGTTCGATGGTCGGTCATCGGGCATCTGCAAACCAACAAAGCGCGGGATGTCGCCTCGTTCGCGAGCGAATTCCAGGCGTTGGACAGCCTGCGTGTGGCCGAGGTGCTGGACCGCCGTCTCCAGGCGGTAGGGCGTTCCCTCGACGTCTATGTGCAGGTCAACACCTCGGCGGAAGAGTCCAAGTACGGCCTGGAACCAGCCGATGTACCGAGTTTCCTCACCGCCCTACCGCGGTACACGGCGCTGAGGGTGCGAGGACTCATGACACTGGCACTCTTCACCGCCGACACGTCCCGGGTCCGCGGGTGCTTTCGGCTTCTGCGCACTGTCCGTGACCGCGCCCGTGACGCCGATCCGGCTCTCATCGGTCCGGGGGAGTTGTCGATGGGCATGTCCGGCGACTACGAAATTGCCATCGAGGAAGGAGCGGACTGTGTTCGTGTGGGCCAGGCCATCTTCGGCGCTCGTGCCACTGCGAACGACCACTATTGGCCCACTGCGAAGGAATGATCAGTGAGTACTGATCGGGCGACCTGCATCGTCGCCGCCGGTACGAACACCCGGACTCGGCCGCGATTGTCGTCCTGCGGATCAGGTCGCGACCGGGCTACGGCTCGGCCGGCCTCGACGTGGCCGTCCCCGAGCACGAGACCTCCGATCGGCGATGTGCCACAGTACCCACCCCTGCTTCTGTGCATCTCGTCGCGAACCGCATTCGGCACCTCGCAGCCCTCGCCGCGAGGGAGATGGTGAACCGGCCCCGCGGGTTGTCCCTGCAGAAGACCTGCGCCTCGAGTGTCGGCTCTTCCATTCCTTGCTCGTGTTCGAGGACCAGAAGGACGGAGCGGAGGAATTCCTGGAAAAGCACCGGCGGAGGATCCGAAACCGATGACTCTGTACGGCGGGAACTACCGCACGAGCCCGAGCGATCCGGCGACGTCGTGGGCCCGTTCCGCAGCGTGCCCCGATGGGATTCTCGAACCTGACCGGACGTTCGCCACCCTGCGGGTGACGGAATCTGCCGTGGGCTGCCGACGGCGTCCTCAACACATGTGCCACCGGTCTCGACCGGCACTTCGCGGAGGGCGTCAGTGCACGATTCACCTGTCATCGCTACGGCACGACGCGACATCTACCGCGAACTCGTCAGACCTGACGGATTCGGGCTCTTCGGTGCCCGGTGGCTGTCCACTCTTCAAATCGAACCCGGGACCAAGACCTCTCAGTGCCCGCGGCCGAGAAGTACATCAAATATCCTGTCGTGCAATAGAGGTCTGGCGGATCTCGTCCTGACGATTGCGACCTGAGACACCTTGCGCTGCCGTCGATCGGCATGATGCGGGCGTCGTACAGCGACTCGGACACAGAGGATCTGTTGGTCGCCTTCGGGTTCCGCGGAACTGGGTACTTCTCTGTCGTTTGAGTGCGGGACGACCCGGGCCCGGAACATACTTCCAGCGGATCTTCCTCGCAGATCTCGGAAAGTCATGGAGGATCGTCGAGTGAGGCAGACCGCGACTAGTGTTCCCCTACGGTCCATTGCATGTCTCGGAGACATGCTCTCGGGATTCGACCCCCGGACCATGGCCGAACGTGCCGTGCCCGGTTGAGGACTGGGACGAGATCCGACAGTTCACCGACATCTCGTACATGCCTTTCACGGTCCGTCCTACCGAGCGCACCATACCCGCCTCACTGATGTACTCGGCGCAGATCGGGGACATCACCCTGACCCATTTCAGCTACGGCGTTCCTGTACCCCTCGGGGATTTCGCGCCGGATGCGGGACGTATCCTGGTGCTCACCACGCTCCGGGGAGGAACTCGCCACTGGGTGAATCGCCGCGACACAGTGGAACTCGGTGCGGGCAGTCGTTCGTCGCGGACTGCACTCGCACCGGATACCGCCTCGAGGCGGACGGTGGGCACCCTGCAACTGAACCTGACCATCCCACACGACCTGGTCGCCGATTTCGTGCTCCGGTGGTCCGGACGTCCGGCCGACGATCGATTGTGGACCCACAAGTGTGAGATCGGTGGTGTGGGGACTCCGTGGCCCTCACTGATGCAGTACGCGGTAGCGACGCTTGCGTCCACGGGTCAGGCGCCGACCGGTCCGCTCGCAATGAACCTGCAGGAACTGATCGTGACCCACCTGGTCACCGACTGGGTCCGCAGCGCCGGGATCAGTCTTGCCTCCGACGCCCCGCGCTGTGGCCCCGGATATGTACGGCGCGCTGCGGCATACATCGACACGCATGCACAATCACTTCCGACGGTCGCTGAGGTTGCCCGTGCGGCAGGGGTGAGTGTCCGTACATTGTCTGGCGGATTCCGTGAGTATCTAGACACGACACCGCGGGAGATGCTGCGCGATCGCCGTCTCGAGGGGATTCGGCGGGAGTTGCTTACCAATCCTTCGGCGACAGTCGTATCGGTCGCCGGCGCGTGGGGCTACGTGAACATGGGGGTCTTCGCCGCGGCTTACCGTCGCCGGTTCCGAGAGAACCCATCGGACACCCTACGTCGCGGTGCTGAGTAGCTTCTGCGGATGATCTCGCCGCTCACAGACGGTTGTTGCCGATCGAAGATGTGGCGGGCGCCGCGGCGCTTCTAGCGTGAGTTGGACATCACAGGCTACGTCCGGACGGGACGTTCCGACGAAGGGATCGACATGCTCACGCGCGAATCGCTCGACGCCACCCTGCTGCCCATTCTCGACTCGGTCACTGCCGGTGACGCCGCCGGCCGAGTGCCGGGTGTGGCCGCTGCGGTTACCGACCGGAAGGCCACCGTGTTCGAGGCGGCGGCCGGGTCGAGGTCGTTGTCCACCGGGGCACCGGTAACCACGGACACGGTGCTCGCGATGTTCTCGACAACGAAGGCGGTCACAGGCACCGCGGCGCTGCAGTGTGTGGAGGACGGTTTGGTCGATCTCGACGCGCCGACGGCCACCTACGTTCCCGAACTCGGCGAGGTCGCGGTGATCGAGGGTTTCGATGCCTGGGAAACCCGCTCTTGCGGGCACCCGAACGGCCGATCACGACCCGAATGTTGCTCCTGCACACCGCCGCATTCGGCTACTCGTTCTTCGTGGTTGAACGAGGGTGACGGTCCGGGTGGCCGGGTGCTGAAGTCGGCGACGGTGCGCGACGCGGTCGTGGACGGCCTGGACGGCCGGAAGATCACCTCGTTCCGTGCGGTGGAACCGGAGTACACCAACGCTGCGGAGTTCTTTCCAGGACAGACGAAATCGTGGGCCATGACCTTCATGGTCAACGACGAGCCGGCGCCGACCGGGCGCCCCGCCGGAGCGCTTGGTTGGGCAGGGCTGGCCAACCTGTACTACTGGATGGACCGGTCGAACGGGGTCGCCGGAATCTGGGGCACGCAGATCCTGCCGTTTGCAGACGCGGTCTCCCTCGGTGGCTACCTCAACTTCGAGACGGAGGTCTACCGGATGCTGAGAAGCTGATATGCGAGACGCGAAATTGTTTGATCTGGAGTGTTTTACGAGAACCGTTGCGCGACTGATCTGTGTGGGGTCGTCGTCGGATTCGGTGCTGGCGAGCCAGGTCGAGGACTCTGTCCGAGAGATGGCCACGACCTGATCACCTCGTACATGCTCGCCGCCGCTTCGGCCGACGGGGGCATCCGGCATGTCGCAGACATGGCATACCGTTTCTGCCGGAGTTCTCCGGTTATCCGGCATCGCACGACTACCGTGGCACGGCGTGCGGCGAGCTGGCGGACTGCTGGCCCCGGCGTCGTCCGGGCATACGCGGGTGGCCCGATGCTCGACCACCGCGCAGCCACCGCCTGATCGCCCTCGGATCACCGTCCCGCGCTCGGGCCCCACACACCACAGGTTCCGTTCCCCGTCGGTGTCGGCGGGGACGGAACCTGTCGTATTGCGCCCCGAAACGGGACTGGCCGCGGCGCGGGGATCACTGATGGCGCGGGACCGCCGTGGTGACAGAGAAGCCGGCGATCCATTCCGGGACCGGCTCGTAGAACCGGGATTTCATCGTGTAGGGTCCGGTAGCCGCGAGCGAGGCGTAGGCGGCGATCCAAGTCCGCACCTCGTGCGAAGATCCGCCACCTTCTGTGCTCATCCACTCGACGGTCCATCGGTCGACGTCGGCGAGCGAGCCGCTCTCGAAGGTATCGAGCACCCGGTTGTCCCAGGTGGGGTTGAGAGGGATCATCGTGGTCGATCCGGCGGCGTAGTCGCGTCCTGCCTGGATCACCCGCTCCTCGCCCCTCGCTCGCTGTTCGGGGGTGGGCAGATGACCTTCGATGAGGGCGTCCGCGACTCGCGGGGGAGCACCGTCGAGGATCGGGACCGGTGGGTCGTGGGAGAGGCCGCCCGAGGCGAGGAACAGTACCCGCTTGTCCAGTGCAGCCGCGGCTTCGCCAACGGCGGTGCCTAGTGCGCGGATCCGGCTGACGGGGCCGAGCGGGGTGGCGACCCCGTTCACGAAGATCGGCACCACCGGCACGCGGTCGACGCCGCCGAACAGCACCTCGAGGGGCTGTACGAAACCGTGGTCGACGATCATCCGGGCGGAGACGGTCAGGTCGATGCCACGATCGAGGACGCCCTGAGCGAGGATCTTGGCGGCGGTGGCATCGACCGAGAGCGGTCCAGCCTGCGAGCCGAAGTCGCCGACGGCACGGGCCTCGGTGGCGAGGCAGAAAGGGGGCATTTCCTTGTAGAAGAACCCATTATAGTGGTCCGGCGCGTAGAGAACGACGAGTTCGGGGTCGAAGTCGCGGACGAACGCGCGAGCGCCTTCGACGGCGGTGTCGACGCGGGCGAGGACCCCTGGGGCCGGGTCGTTCTTGCCGATCAGGGGTGAGTGGGAGAGGGCGACGAGGGCCGTGGTCATGGGTGAGTTCCTCATTGCTTCTCGGGGCTCGGATGGATGACCAATTTTCCGGTCAGGGTTCCGTCGATCATGTGCTGGAAACCCTTGTGAATCTCGGAGAGCGGCAGGGTACGGTCGATGACGGGACGCACGCCGGTCGCGTCCATCATCTTGAGCATCGCGACCAGTTCGCTGCGGGTACAACCGGTGGAGCCGAGAATACGCTGCTGCAGGTAGAAGATCCGATTCAGATCCGCAGGCGGGTTGGCGCCGCTGGTGGCGCCGGCGATGACGATGGTGCCGCCGGGCCGCAGGCACTTCATCGAGTGCGCCCAGGTGGCCTCGCCGACGGTCTCGATGACGACGTCGACGCGTTCCGGAAGACGTTCACCGGTCCCGACCGCGGATCGCGCACCCCACGACACTGCCTCGGCTCGTTTGGCTTCGCTGCGGCTGGTGGCATAGACGACGGCGCCGGCTGCAGCGGCCAGTTTGATCGCGGCCGACGCGACGCCGCCCCCGGCGCCCTGGACCAGCACGCGGTCCCCGGCGGTTACTCCGGCCTGCGTGAACAGCATTCGGTACGCGGTGGTCCACGCGACGGGAAGGCACGCGGCTTCGTCGAAGGTCAGCCAGTCCGGCTTGGGGATAAGGTTGCGGGTTGGCACGGTGAGGTATTCGGCGAAGGCACCGTTGTGCTGTTCGGACAGCAGTGCCCGGTTCGGGTCGAGGGTCTCGTCTCCCATTCCGGCGTCCGCATCGGCGATGACCGGGTAGATGATCACGGGATTGCCGTCCTCATCGTAGCCCGCAGCATCGCAACCGAGAATGATCGGCAGGTGCTCGGGTGGATGGCCGACACCGCGAAGTGTCCACAGGTCGTGCATGTTGAGCGAGGACGCTGCCACGCGGACAACGGACCAGCCGGGTTTCGGTTCGGGCTTCGGGACGTCTCCGAGGACGAGACCGGACAGTGGGTCGGTGGCGCTCTGGGAGACTGCGGTTGCGGCGAGCATAGGCACGATGCTCGCCAGCGGCGCAGCCCAACGTCGAGTGCGCGTGCCACAGTACGGAACGCATTGGACAGCTGTTCCGTTGTAGGCAACAACTTTTGGAATTCGGTCTCCGAACCGGCTTGTCTGGTCGACATGACTTCCACCATCCGACCCACGGCTGAGCCCGGGGCGTGCGGCGGCGCCTGCGAACTCCCGAGCGGTTCCGCGACAGCGACTCCGCGAGGGTCTTTGCGGCGTCCAGCAGCCATGACCCGGAACATCGACGTCTCTGGTCTCGTCGACGCCGAGGGCGGTCTGCTCGACCGCGCCGTCTTCACCGACGAGCAGCTCTACCAGCAGGAGATGCGCCGCATCTTCGCTCCCAGTTGGCTGTTCCTCGCCCACACCGACCAGTTCCACAAGCCTGGCGATTTCTTCACCACCTACATGGGTGAGGACCCGATCATCGTCACGATGGACAAGAGCCGTAGGATCCGCGCCTACTTGAACTCGTGTCGACACCGTGGAGCGCGTGTGTGCCGGGCCGACTTCGGTGCCACCCGCAACTTCACCTGCTCCTACCACGGGTGGGCCTTCGACCTCGAGGGGAAGCTGATCAGCGTCCCCAACAAGGAGGGCTACCCGGAGTCGTTCGACGCCAGGGACTGGGGACTTGTCGAAGTTCCGAACATCGAGACCTACCACGGGTTGATCTTCGGCACCTGGAATCCGGAACCGTTGTCGCTGCGGGAATCACTCGGCGACATGGCCTGGTACATGGACGCCATGCTCGACCACGACGACGAGGGCACAGTTGTCGTCGGCGGTGTGCACAAGTGGGTGCTCGACGGAAACTGGAAGCTGTCGGCGGAACAGTTTGCCACCGACTGGTACCACGTCAACATGAGCCACGCGTCGGCGCTGACGGTGCTGGCGCCGAAGGGCAAAGCGCCCAAGGACGAAATCGTGCACCGCACCGGCCGTCAGTATGCCGACCCCAACGGACACGGCGCCGGGTTCCCGGTGCACCCGAAGAACCGTTTCGACGCCCACATGGTGCACGACTGGATGGACTACGACGCGCTGCGCGAACGCCTCGGAGAGGCCCGTGTGGAGGGCCCGCTCACAAACGGTCACGCGACGGTATTCCCGAATTTTTCCTACCTGCCGGTCAACGGCTCCATCCGCATCTGGCACCCGAAGGGGCCGGACCGGATGGAGGTCTGGGCCTGGACCATCGTCGACAAGTCCATGCCGGAAGAGGTCCGAGAAGCCCAGCGCCTGTACAACCTGCGCACATTCGGCCCCAGCGGCATTTTCGAGCAGGACGACGGAGAGAACTGGAGCGAGGTGCAGACCATCTCTCGCGGTTTCATCACCAACGGTGTCGCACTGAACTACCAGATGGGCATGGGATCGGAGCGCGAGGACGGCCGGCACCCCGGCACGACCAGTGAACTCTACAGCGACGCCGCCGGCCGCGCGTTCTACGCCCGGTGGCGCGACCTGATGAACACGCCCGCCTGGCACGAGGAGACACGATGACCACGGGAATCCGCGTCGCGACACTTGACGACATCCCAGAGGGCGAGGGCATCGCCATAGACAAGAGCATCACGGGGACTGCTGACCACATCGCGTTGTTGCGCGACGACGACGGCAGTGTCTGGGCGCTCGACGACACCTGCACACATGCCGACGCCTCCCTCGCCGAAGGATGGGTCGAGGACGGACACGTCGAGTGCCCTCTGCACTCGAGCAGGTTCTGCTTGAAAACTGGCGCAGTGGACGGACTTCCGGCAACCAAGGATGCCTGCCCGCATCGCGTCGAGGTGCGTGACGGCGAGGTCTTCCTGTTCCCGAACGAGGCTCCCTGATGTCGGCCGAGGTCAACCGAATCGTGGTCGTCGGCGGCGGCATCGCCGGTGTCAGTACTGTCGGCGCCCTCCGCTCCGGTGGCTACTCCGGTGACCTGACCCTCGTCGACGCCGGCGAGTTCCCCTACGACCGGCCGCCGCTCTCCAAAGACTATCTGTCCGGCGCGAAGGATCTGAAGCAGATCGCGCTCCGACCAGGCGAATGGTACGACGACAACAGGATTCGGCTGCGCACCGGCACCGTGGTCGCAGCGCTGCGATCCACGGAGGGAGCCGTCGAACTAGCGGACGGCACCCTGGTGCCCGCGGACCGCGTCGTCCTCGCCACCGGCGGGAACGCCGCTCGGCCGCCGATTCCCGGCGTCGACAGCCGCCGGGTGCATGTGCTGCGAACGAGCGAGGATGCGGACCGGGTCGCTGCGGCCCTGCTTCCCGACGCCCGCGTCCTGGTCGTCGGAGCGGGCCTGATCGGGGCCGAGGTGGCCTCTACTGCAGTCGATCTCGGTTGTGATGTGGTGCTGGTCGATCCGGTCGCAGCCCCGATCGCTGCCGCGGTCGGACACGACGTCGCAGCCTGGCTGCACGGCCTGCACGCCGACCGCGGTGTCACCACCCTCGCCGCCGCCGTCGAGTCCTTCACCGACACCGGCTCGGGTGTGGACGTGGTCATCACCGGAGAGGCGGAACCCCGATCGTTCGACGTGGTGATCCTCGGAGTCGGAATGGTTCCGGAAACTGACCTCGCGCAAGCGGCAGGCCTCGAGGTCGACCGTGGCATCGTCGTCGACCCGCGGCAGGTAACCTCCAATCCGGCCGTGCTCGCGGTCGGTGATCCCACCAGGATCCGCCGAGGCGGTATCCTCGCGCCACGCGTCGAGCACTGGGATGCAGCCCAGAATGACGGGCGCCGGGCCGCGGCCGCGATCCTCGGGGCCCCGGCACCCGAGGTGACCGCCCCCTGGTTTTGGACCGACCGCCACCACCGCCACATCGAGGGAGTGGGCCGCATGTCCGACGCCGACACCACCGTCTTCCGGGGTGAACTGGGTGCGGATTCGTTCTCCGTGTTCGGTCTCCTGGACAGCGTGGTCGTCGGTGCCGTCGCGGCCGACGACTCGAACGCCGTCCGCGCGGCACGCCGGATGATCGACCGCTCGCTCGCCGTCGACCCGCAGCTGCTCGCCGATACTGCCGCCGACCTCCGAAAGTTGCTGCGGGGCTGAGCTAATCGGGCTCCAGCAGCTGCGCCCCGTAGAAGGGACCGAACACAATGAGTACCACCACCGAATCAGCACCGCACACCGAACCACGTGCGGGTCAGCGTGCGGACCGCGACACCCATTTCGAGGTCGAACAGTTCTACTACGAGGAGGCCGAGCTCCTCGACGACGGACGCTTCACCGACTGGCTCGACCTGCTGGCCGACGACCTCGACTACTGGATGCCGACCCGCACCAACCGGCTGCGCCGCCAGCAGGCCCTGTCGATCGCGGCCCGCGGCGAGGCCGCGCTCTACGACGAGACCAAGGACAGTCTCGCCTGGCGGATCCGCCGCTTCGATTCCGGGATGGCGTGGGCGGAGGACCCGCCGTCGCGGACTCGCCACCTCGTCACCAATGTCGTAGCCCGGCACGTCGACCCCGCCGAACATGCCGGCTTCACCGCCGGCGACCTCGTTGTGCGGTCGGCGTTCCTCGTTTACCGCAACCGTCTCGAACGCGAGGAGAACATCTTCGCCGGCGGCCGCACCGACGTGCTGCGCCGCACCGACACCGGACTGAAGGTCGCGCGCCGCACCATCCTGCTCGACCAGAACATCCTGCAGGCGAAGAACATCTCCACCTTCTTCTGACCACCGACAGCCGGACCGGCTCGATCCACACCGATGGGATTTCAGTGACTTCCGCGACCACCACCGACGTCGAACTTCGCCACCACCGCGTGCAGACCTCTCTCGGAGAGATAGCCATCGCCGAGGTACCCGGCGACGGACCTGTCCTCGTGATGCTTCACGGCGGGGGACCCGGCGCCTCCGGCGTGAGCAACTACCACCAGAATCTGGCCGCGCTGTCGAAGCGCTTTCGGATCCTGCTGCCCGACCAGCCCGGCTTCGGCGACAGTTTCCGGCCCACCGAAACCGACCTCGAGGAACGGTCCATCACCCAGATCACCGTGGACGCCCTCTTCCAGGCCCTCGATGGCCTCGGAATCAAATCGTTCCATCTCCTGGGCAACAGCCTCGGGGGCGCCGCCGCCATTGCCATGGCCCAAACGCAGCGTGACCGCGTCATCGGACTCGTGCTGATGGCGCCTGGCGGCGGCTGGTTGCCCGTCGGTCCCACCCCCACCGAGGGGCAGAAGGAGATGTTCAAGTACTTCAACGGCGGCGGTCCGAGCGAGAAGAAGATGGCGTCGTTCATCCGGTCGATGGTGTTCGACCACAAGCAGTTCGGTGAGGACGTCGTCCGGGCACGGTACGAGGCTTCCCTCGACGAGAGCCACATCGCGTTCTACCACCTCTACAACGCTGCCTTCGCGAAGCGGCACGGCATGGACCCTCTGTGGAAGGATCTGCACAAGATCAAGGCCCCGACGCTGCTGCTGTGGGGCCGGGACGACCGCACCATCACCCTCGAGGGTGCCCAGATCATGCTCAAGCAGATCCCGAACGTGCAAATGCACGTCTTCGGCAGGTGCGGGCACTGGGTGCAGCTCGAACGCGCCGCCGAGTTCGAACGCCTGGTGACCGACTTCCTGGGAGACCTCGCATGAGCGGCTGGCTCGAGGGGTACTCCGCGCTGATCACCGGCGGCGGAACGGGAATCGGACGCGCGGTCGCCGAACGCTATCTCGCCGAGGGAGCCTCGGTGACCATCTTGGGCCGCAATCTCGACCAGCTCGAGAAGGTGGTCGCCGACTCGACTGACCCGTCACGCATGCATGCCGTGGCGGCGGATGTCCGCGACTCCGAACAGTTGCACGCCGCCGTAGCCGAGAGCGTCGCCCGTTTCGGCAAACTCGACACTCTCGTCGCCAATGCTGGTGTGTGGGACTACCAACGCCAGCTGACGCGGCTGTCCGGAGCGGAACTCGCCGCGACCTTCGACGAGGTGTTCGCAGTCAACGTCAAGGGGTACTTCCTCGCTGCGGAGGCGGCGTGGCGGGAGCTGGTCAAGACCCGCGGCAGTATCGTGATGACCCTGTCGAACGCCTCCTTCTACGTCAACGGCGGTGGGCCGGTGTACACGGCGAGCAAGCACGCCTGCCTTGGGCTGATGCGTGAACTCGCATACGAACTCGCGCCGAAGGTGCGGGTCAACGGGGTGGCGTGCGGTGGGATGAACACCGACCTGCGCGGTCCCGAGTCGCTGTCGATGAACGAGAGGTCCATCTCGGCGTCGTTCGCCAAACGAGGTCCGGACACACCGCGTCCTCCGATCCCGCTCCACGATTCGAGTACCGACCCCGGGGACTTCACCGGACCGTACGTCCTCCTCGCGTCCCGCGACCAGAGCGGGCCGATCACAGGTGAAGCGATCTCGATCGACGGGGGTATGGGAGTTCGCGGATTCAGTTCCGACGCCGGTGGCGACCACCTCTGAGCCGGAAGGTTGACATGACATTCGGACATCCTGCCAACTCGGGTTTCGCCGTCGACGTGAACCCCGCGGCTGCCGTCCAGCGCCACGCCGGCTGGAACGGTGCCGCCGTGGCACTGCGGTACGCGGACGCGGATCTGACCTACGCAGACCTCGAGGACCGGACCGGCCGACTCGCGGCGGTGCTCGCGAACGGCGGCGTCGGGCCCGGCGATCGGGTGGCGTACGTAGGCCTCAACAGCCCTGCCTTCCTGACAACCCTGCTGGCCAGCCTGCGGATCGGCGCAGTGTTCGTGCCGGTGAACTTCCGGCTGGCGGAGCCTGAGCTGAGGACCGTGCTCGACCGAAGCGGATCCGTCGCCCTGATCGCCGAACCCGGGCACCGGGACGTGGTCGACGCCGTCCGTGATGCGGTCGCGGTCAAGCGGTACCTACTTGTCGATGATGATCCCGCAGTGCCGGTCGCCGGTGACGCCGACGGGTGGGAACTGTGGTCGCCGGCGCTCGCCGAGGCAGCACCGACCAACCAGGTCGTCGCCGGACGGTTCGACGATCCCGCCATCCTGATGTTCACCTCCGGAACGACCGGCATCCCCAAGGGTGTCGTGCTGACCTACGGGAACATCTGGTGGAACTCGGTCAACGTGGACACACGGCTCGACGCCCGCCGCGGAGACGTCACCTACGCCTCAGCGCCACTGTTCCATGTCGGGGCGCTGAACAGCTTCGTCGTCCGGACGATCGTACGAGGCGGCACGGTGGTGCTGCGTCGGACATTCGACCCCGCGGAATTCCTCGCAGATCTCGTTCATTACCAGGTCAATTCGATGTTCGTGGTGCCCGCCATGCTGGCGGGACTGAGTCGAGTGCCCGGAGTGTTCGAGGCAGACCTGTCACACCTGCGGTCAATCGTCGTTGCCGGCGCTCCGGTGCCGCCGGCGCTGATCCGCGAATTCGCCGACCACGGGATCTGGCTGCAGCAGGCTTGGGGACTGACCGAGACCGCCCCGTTCGCCACTCATCTGCCCGTCGAGCGCACTCTCGACAAGATCGGTTCGGCCGGTATCCCTATGCCCTACACCCAGGTTCGGGTGGTCGACGCGGTCTCGAACCTCCCGGTCGCCCCTGGCGTCAGTGGCGAGATCGTAGTGCGCGGCCCCAATGTCACACCGGGGTATTGGGAGAATCCGGAGGCGACAGCGTCGGCGTTCGACGAGGAAGGCTGGTTCCACTCCGGTGACATCGGCTATTTCGATGACGAGGGTTACCTGTTCATCGTCGATCGGCTCAAGGACATGGTCATCAGCGGTGGCGAGAACGTCTATCCCGCCGAGGTCGAACGTGTCCTGGCGAACATGCCCGGTGTCGCCGATGTCGCCGTTGTCGGTGTTCCTGACGAGAAATGGGGTGAGATCGTCGTCGCCGTCGTCTCGCTCGACGACGACGTCGAGATCACCCTCGAGGACGTGCGAGAGTTCGCCGCTCTGCAGCTGGCCAGATACAAGCTTCCTCAGCGGCTGCGGATCATCGACCGCGTGCCCCGCAATGCTTCTGGGAAGCTCGAGAAGGTGGCGATCCGAACATTTCTGCAGGACGGTGAACGGTGACTGCGCGGTTTCCGCGTCCGCGCTTCTCGCAGCCGTGGTCCAGCAAGGTCGTCGCCTGGTCCGATTCGGGAGTCAGGGTTGTCCTGCGTCGCGACCGCGAACCAGGGGCGACGGTCGAGTTGGTGCGTTGCGTGACCGGACGACTGCGCCTCGCATATCCCGTTGCGGCCCGCGACATCGAGGTTCGGGTACTCGACGTGGCCACTTCCGAAGACCTGACCGCTGTATTGAGGGCGGCGGGTCCCGCCGCCCGGGAGGCGGATCCGCAGTGCCGCAAGGTCGTGTTCGCGGTGGACCGCAGCGAGCCGGGTTGCGGCCCGCTGAGCTACCTGGACGCGATCGAGGCCGCGGAAGCGGCCGGGTTCCGCTACGTCGTCGATGTCGACCTCGCCGATGCCGAGCTGAGTCTGCTGGTCGCAGAACCTGAGTGGGCCACTGCAGTGGACATCGACCTCGACCACGTGCCTGGGACCTGACCGACTCGGTCAGCGGTCAGCCGGCAAGCACGTGGGGGCCGAGTGCAGGTGCCGGTTGCTTGCGTCCGGTGGGCAGGGCTCGTGCCGCATCGCTGGCCACGCGGCGAAGCGTAGCGGCGTGGGTTCGTATGTCGAGGCGGCCGGTGGGCCCGGATACCGACAGTGCCGCCACGGGACGTCCGGACGGGCCGATGACCGGCACCGCAACGCAGCTCAGACCACGCTGGACCTCCCCGTTTTCTACCGCGACTCCGAGTCGCCGGGTCGATGCGAGCTCGGCGGCCAGGGCCACCGGCTCGATGATGGTGTGATCGGTGTAGCGGCGCAGTGCCCCGGCCAGCGTTGCATCGATGGCGTCGGGGTCGTACGCGAGCATCGCCTTGCCGACCGCAGTGCAGTGGGCGGGGATACGATGCCCGATCCGCGCCGGCGAGGGGAGCTGGCGGTGCCCGTACAGTTTGGCCAGGTACACCACGTCCGTGCCGTAGAGCGCGGCCAGGTGGACAGTTTCCTGCGTCTTCGCGTACAGGTCGGTGAGGAAGGGGATCAGCAGGTCCCGCAGTTCTTCCTGACCCGGCGCGTACATGGTCCGGCCCAGTTCGTGCAGCCGCGTGCCGAGTCGGTAGTTCGTTCCCACCCGCTCGACCACCTTGTTGCGTTCGAGCACCGCCAGAACCCGATGCGTGGTCGACTTGCTCAGACCGGCGCGACGTGCGAGTTCGCTGACGCCGACGCCTGTGATGCCCTCCTCGCCGAAACAGGCCAGGAGGCTGACGGCCTTGTCGATGGCCGCCCGATCGTCGCGCGCACTCGCTGTGGTCATGGTCATGTCCGGCCACCTCGTTGGATGATCTGCCCACGGTTCGCCGCAAGCGACTACTTCAGTGGACGAACTGGAACCTTTACGTGACAATCATCGCGGCGGCTTCGAATGTCCGTCAAGATAGACAAAGCTAACTTATAAGTGACGGTGGAGATGTCTGACACCAATCAACTCGTGGCCCGCAACGTGCGCCGCTACCGGCAGGAACGGGGCCTGTCACTGGCGGAACTCGCCCGCCGGTCCGGGCTTTCCAAGCAGACCCTGTCGAAGGTTGAGCAGGGCGTCGGGAACCCCACCGTCGAGACTCTCGCACTGCTTGGAGCGGCGCTCGACATACCGGCACGGCGTCTGCTCACCGAATGGGGTTCCCCCGTCTTCGTCCAGCGCCGGGACGAGGACGTGTGGACCACAGACGAGGGCCGGTCCGAGCGGATCTTCGACGAGGTCTACGGCTCCGGTTACGTACGGAATCATCTTCTGCGGCTCGAACGCGGCGCCACCGCGTCGGGACCCGATGCGACCGAACCGCCGGGCACCCTGCATCACGTGTACGTCATCAGTGGCCGGCTGCGGACCGGGCCGCTGACCGATCCGGTGATGCTCGAGGGCGGCGACTTCGTCCGCTTTCCCGGTGACGTTCCCTACGTCTACGAGTGCTTGAGCGACGAAGTCACCGCGCACGTCGTGACCACCCTTCCCCAGTTGCGTCAGTTCGGTCCGACCATCACCCAATGACGCGTGCGGTCCGGGGGAGACGCGAACTCCACCCGGACCGCACGAACCCGGTTGCCGTCAACCCTTGGTGACGAGGTCGTCGATGCCCTCCTCCCGGCGGTCGGTCCGTCGCGCAGTGTGGTTCAGGGTCTCCTTCGAGAGGTAAACGGCCAGGGCCGAGACCGCGATGAGCCCGACGAAGTACCACGCGATGTTGCCGGTTCCGCCCCCGTTGTCGAGGCGGACCAGCCAGTTCGCCATGAGCGGGGCCGTACCCGCACCCAGAACGGAACCGAGCTGGAAGGTGAGCGAGACGCCGGTGTAGCGATCCCGGGTGTCGAACTTCTCGGCGAGGAACGCTCCGATCGGGCCGTACATGGAGGCCTGGATGATCGGGTTACCGACCACGAAACCCAGCGCGACGAGCCAATAGCTGTCGGAGTTGAACAACATGAACATGGGGAACACGAGCAGCACCGAGATCGCCGCACCCGCAAGCATCACCGGGCGTCGGCCGTAGCGGTCGGACAGCCATGCGAAGAACGGGATGGCGAAGATGTGCAGGAAGCTGGAGAAGGTCAGCATGTACAGCGCGTCCTGACGTGGTACGACGCCCTGCGCAGCCACGTAGGGGACCACCCATACCGCCAGCAGTGCCTGCATGAACAGCGGTCCCGCCGCGGCAAGGATGCCGTAGAGGCTCGAGAGCGGATACCGCTTGAGCACCCGCACGATCGGGACACCGGTGTGCACCTCCCCGGCGGCACGCGCCTCGGCGAAGGCGGGAGACTCGGTGACGCGGTACCGCAGGTACAGGCCAATGACCACCAGCGCGGCGGACATCAGGAACGGCACCCGCCAGCCCCAGCTGAGGAAGGCCTCGTCCGGCAACCCGGCGAACAGACCGAGGATCAACGTCGCGAGCACGGAACCGGTGGGACCGCCGGTGACTGCGATCGACGCGGCGAAACCGCGGTTCCCGTCCTGGACGTGTTCGGCGGCCATCAGAGTGGCGCCTGCCCACTCACCACCGACTGCGAGACCCTGAATGATGCGCAGTCCCACCAGGATCAGTGGCGCAGCGACTCCGATCGTCTCGTACGTCGGCATGAGGCCGATGCACACCGAGACCAGCCCCATCATCATCAACGTGATGAAGAGCATGTTCTTCCGGCCCACTTTGTCTCCGAAGTGACCGAACAGGATGCCACCGATCGGGCGCGAAACATACCCCGCGAGCAGAATGACGAACGACAGTGTGGCTCCGAGGCTTGGGTCCATCGACTCCGGGAAGAAGAGCTTTGGGAAGACCAACCCGGCCGCCGCCCCGTACAGCAGGAAGTCGTAGTACTCGACCGTCGATCCGAGGAAGCTGGACACGAGCGCCCGGCGTGAATCCTTCGGCGAGACAGGATCACTCGCCGTCGCCCCCTCCGCGGAACGATGCTCCATAGGTACTCCTTCTGTGGCCGCGACGAGTCGCGGGATCCGAGATTCCGCATCGAGCGTGAAGGGTGTCCCGGATCACACCAACGGACCGTTCCGTACTGCGGAACGGTCGATGAGGCAGGGATACCCAGCCTCCGGCGCAATGGCGCGATCCGGTAGGTGCTGAACGAACCTCCGCCGAAGCTCCATCCAGTAATGGGTCCCGGTGGACCGGCCGCACCGACCCAGACAACGAACTCGGGAGGCCGGTTCGCCGCGACGAAGGCGATCACCGATCTCTACCCGCACGGATCTACGTGGTCGATCTGCGCGCCCAACGCACGCGCGGCGTTCGAGTATCCGTTGTCGGCTGTGATCGAGTCGATGACGTTGTTCGTCGGCGACTGCACCACAGGCGCGCATGTGGAGTCTACGACGACCAAGGCAACGGCGTCGTCAACTATGATCCGCACCGGGATCGGCGAACGTTGTCGGTCGGTGCCGTCGGCTCCCGGATGGTGCGAGGTCCGGGTGGGCCGAATCGGCGGGTATGCGAGCGTGTTTGAGCCTGTGGTCGCCTGGGTCCGGCGCTCCGATCGCGGTCGACGGCGGCTTTCGGTGACGTTTCATTTGTGCAGTTCGAGCAACCCGACGGACCGAAGCTTCGCGAGCCGCATCTCGTGTAGCTCGCTGCGGCTCTACCCCAGCCTCGGTCCACCACCGCAACCCGCGCCAGGTCGTACCACTGCACCCGATCTTTCGCTGCCGGCACATTACGCCAGGCGATATTGGTGCGCAACGAACCTGACGCCGGCCAGTGCGACCCGGTCATCGACCGTTTCCCACCTCGAGAACTGGTACCGAACGGCAGCTCTCCCGGAACAAGCAGGTGCCGGGCGGGACGGCATGGGGGCCACGCCCTCGGGCGGAGTGGAGATTGAACCCGCGGACCGCACATTGAGGAGGTCGCGGGGCGCTGGACCCCGGCATCCCGGGGCCGCCTCACAGCCAGCTCGTACTCTGCAGAGAATTCGTCGATAGAAGAGTCTCCTCGCGTCTGCGATCATACTGGGGGCCTTCATCTTTGAACGATTCATCGCCGCCCCGGTCTTCCGAGACCGCGGTCCCCATCGCTTCCCGGAGAGGGGAAATCGGCCGACGGCTCGAGATCCTGGGCCGGCGCCGTGGCCGTCGAGAAAGGCCCCTTCCGGAATCGTGCCATTGCACCACTGTCACCCTGTGAGTCGGCGAAAGCCACTGGGTGAGAGGCGAAACCGAAGAGCCCGAATTCTATAATCTTGATCATCTCGCGGTCGACGAAACTGTCGCGCCTGCCGCA
>NZ_JBMBTE010000039.1:0-45787 GCF_048897285.1 Rhodococcus sp. O3 | reverse complement strand
CTGGCACGGGTTGTACGAGGGACTCGCCGACCAGATGCACGACGCCGGCCTCCGCGCGATCGAGGGGGAGCGCCGCGTGCTCGTCGGCCACGGCGATCTGGTGCGCGGACCCGAGGAACTCGCGGCGCGCGCGCTGATCGCCCAGCCGCTGATCATCGACGGCGTCGGCGTGGTCGGGGTGCTCGGCGTCGTCACCACCACCGAACCGGGGCCGGCGATGCTCGGGGTGCTCACCGAGGCCGCGGGATACGCGTGCAGCCAGATCGAACTCGCCGAGCTCGACGCGTCCCGCGCGCGGCTGGACCGCGCCGAGGTTCGTGCGCTGCGCGCCCAGATCAGCCCGCACTTCATCTACAACGCGCTCAACACGGTCGCCTCGTTCGTGCGCACCGACCCGGACCGGGCCCGCGAACTGCTGCTCGAGTTCGCGGACTTCACGCGCTACTCGTTCCGTTCCGCGGGCGAGTACACGGTGCTCGCCGACGAGCTGCGCAACATCGACCGGTATCTCACGCTCGAACGCGCCCGATTCGGCAACGCGCTCGACGTGCGGCTGCAGATCGCCCCCGAGGTCCTGGGGGTGGTGCTGCCGTTCCTCGCGTTGCAGCCGCTGGTGGAGAACGCGGTGCGGCACGGGATCGCCGGGAAACCGACGCGCGCCGGCACCATCAGCATCGTCGCCGCCGACGAGGGCACCGACTGCGTCATCAGTGTCGAGGACGACGGCATCGGCATGGACCCGGAACTGCTGCGCTCGGGTTCGCTCGACGCGGTCGCGGACCGCGAGGACAGCGGCGTCAAGGAGTCCGCGCACGTGGGTCTGGCGAACGTCGACGACCGGTTGCGGGCGGCGTTCGGCAACGATTACGGCCTGGTCGTCGAGACTGCACCGGGCGCCGGCACCAAGGTCAGCATGCGGGTGCCGAAGTTCCGGCCGGGGATCCGACCGTGACCGGCGGCAGGGCATGGCACGATGATTCCGTTGTGAACGACAATCCGGAGTCCCTCACCGTGCTGGCGGTCGACGACGAGCCGCCTGCCCTCGACGAGCTTGCCTACCTCCTGCGCCGGCGCGACGAGATCGGCTCGGTTCACACCGCGGGCGACGCGACCACCGCGCTGCGGCTGCTGCGCGACGGTGGCATCGACGCGGTCTTCCTCGACATCAACATGCCCGGGCTCGACGGGCTCGAGCTCGCGGGGATCCTCCGCAACTTCGCGCAGCCACCGTCGGTGGTGTTCGTGACCGCGCACGACGACCGGGCCGTCGCGGCGTTCGATCTGGGTGCGGTCGACTATCTGCTCAAGCCGCTGCGCGAGGAACGGCTCGCCGAGGCGGTGCGGCGGATCGCCGAACGCCGCCGCAGCAGCAGCGACCAGGGTGGCGCGCCGCCGTCGTCCGACGAGGTGATTCCCGTCGAACTCGGTGGGGTCACGACGCTGGTGCCACGGTCGTCGGTGCGGTGGGTCGAGGCCGACGGCGACTACGCGCGGCTGCACACCGCGACCGGTTCCCACCTGGTGCGCATCCCCATTTCGACGCTCGAGAGCCGCTGGGCGGACGCCGGGTTCCTGCGGGTACACCGGTCGTACCTGGTGGCGCTGCCGCTGGTGACAGGCATCCGCAGTGTCGGATCCGGCTTGGTGGTGTGCCTGCGGCCGGAGGGGGACCAGCAGCCGGTGGAGCTTCCGGTGAGCCGCCGCCACACGCGGGAACTCAAGGACCGGCTCATCCGCGGTCCCATGCAGACCTGGACGGCCCGATGAGCACCGCCGGTCCGCCGCCGCGGGAACGGGTGGTGCTCGCGCAGCGGCGCGGAGCCCGCATGGTCCGCACCCGCGTCGAGGTGCAGCAGCAGACGCAGATCGGCGACGCGATGGTGCGCGGCCTGGTCCGGGCACAGCTCGGGCTCGCGTTGCGGCTCGCGCTCGTCGCGGTGTGTGTGCTGGGGGCGCTGCCGGTGCTGTTCGCCCTGGTTCCCTCGCTCGCGGAGGTGACGCTGCTGGGGCTGCGGCTGCCGTGGTTGCTGCTCGGCGTCGTCGGCTATCCGGTGCTGCTCGGCATCTCGTGGCTGTACGTGCGGCTGGCCGAACGCAACGAGCAGGACTTCACCGACCTGACCGACGACTGAGCCGCGATGGGCACCGGTTCGATTCCCGTCCTCACCGTCGTCGGCCTGATCGCCGCTGCCGCCGCGACCGTCGCGATCGGCATCTACGGCGTCCGCCTGGCGCGCACCACCTCCGACTTCCTCGTCGCGTCGCGCACGGTCGGGCCGCGCTGGAATGCCGCGGCGATCGCCGGTGAATACCTGTCCGCCGCATCGTTCCTCGGTGTCGCCGGGCTCGTCGCGAAGTACGGCGCCGACGCCCTGTGGTATCCGGTGGGTTTCGCGGCGGGCTATCTGGGCCTGCTGCTGTTCGTCGCCGCACCGCTGCGCCGGTCCGGCGCCTACACGGTGCCCGACTTCGCCGAGTTCCGGCTCGGCACGCGCTGGGTGCGCACCCTCGCGATGATCGTCGTCGCCGTGATCTGCGTGCTGTACCTGGTGCCGCAGTTCCAGGGTGCGGGACTGACGTTGAACATCCTGCTGGGGCTGCCCGAATGGGTGGGCGTGGCCGCGGTCGGGGCGATCGTCGTCGGCAACGTCGTCGGTGGCGGCATGCGATCGATCACGTTCGTGCAGGCGTTCCAGTACTGGCTCAAGCTCACCGCGGTCGCGTTGCCGGCGCTGGTGCTCACCTTGCACTTCGTCGCCGACGACCGGGTCGTGACGGAGGCGGTGCCGCCGACCGTCACCGATCGCACCACCGTCGACATCACCACCGATGTGATCGTGCAGGTCGAGGAGCCGCTGCAGGTCGAGGTCACCGGGCACATCGACGGCCGGCCGGTCGCGGGTCCGGTGCTGCTCGTGCCGGGACAGCACGAACTGTCGTCGGGAACGGAACTGGTGCTTGCCGCCGGGTCGCCCGTTCCGGTGGTGGCGGGCGCGCCGCCGGACAACGACTCGTGGGCCTCTCCCGGAAACGGATTCGGCGGGGACTACCCGATGTTCCAGGTGTACTCGCTGATCCTCGCGACGTTCCTCGGCACGATGGGCCTGCCGCACGTGCTCGTGCGGTTCTACACCAACCCCGACGGCCGGACCGCGCGCGTGACCTCGCTCGCCGTGATCGCCCTGGTCGGCATGTTCTACCTGTTCCCGACCCTGCTCGGCGTGTTCGCGCGGCTGTATGTGCCGCAGCTGCTCATCACCGGACGCTCGGACGCGGCGGTGCTGCTGCTACCGGGATCGGTGCTGACCGGGTGGGGTGGGCAGCTGCTCGCCGCGCTCGTCGCCTCGGGTGCGATCGCCGCATTCCTGTCCACGTCGTCGGGCCTGCTGGTCAGTGTCGCGGGCGTGCTGTCGACGGACGTGCTGCGCGGCCGGGTGCGGGACTTCCGGATCGCGGCGGTGCTCGCCGGGATCGTGCCGCTCGCGTTGTCGCTGTCGGTGACGTCGCTGGACCTGTCACGGTCGGTGGGCCTGGTGTTCGCGGTGGCGGCGTCCACGCTGTGCCCGCTGCTGGTCCTGGGTATCTGGTGGCGAGGCCTCACGGCAGCCGGGGCCGCGGCGGGCATGGTGCTCGGCGGGCTGGTGTCCGGGACTGCGGCGATGGTGGTGGTGCTCGCCCCGATCGATCCGGAACGCTACGGCTGGTTGGCAGTGCTCGTCGGCTACCCGGCCGCGGTGAGCGTGCCGCTGGCGTTCCTCACGATGGTGCTGGTCAGCCTCGTCACCCGCCGGTCGGTCCCGGCCGACGTGGGGCGCACCTTCTCGCGCATGCACGTCCCCGAACGGCTCGGTATGGGCCGCGACCGCGAGATCGGTGCGTTCGGTGCGGGCACGTCCGGTGCCGACAAATCGGGTTCAGGGGATCGGCAGCGCCGTTCGTCGCGGTGAGTCGACCGTTCGGCGCACGGCACGACAGCTCGGCGTGCTATGCGACCGCACTACTTATGCGTGTGACCGCCGTCTCACTACCGTCTGTTCTCACTACAACTCACAAACCGAGGAGTCGGCAGTGACCACAGTCAAGAGTGGGATCGATGCGCCGGTACGGCGCGAACCCACACCCCAGGACTTCGTAGCCATGCAAGCGAGCCCGGAATTCCAGGAATTGCGTAGCCGGTTGCGGCGGTTCGTGTTCCCGGTGACGGTGTTCTTCCTCGCCTGGTACGGGGTCTACGTGCTGCTCGCGACGTACGCCGCCGACTTCATGGCGACGAAGGTGATCGGCAACATCAATCTCGGCTTGATCCTGGGCTTCGGTCAGTTCGTGACGACGTTCGTGATCACCGCCCTCTACGTGAAATTCGCCGGACGCGAGCTCGATCCTCGGTCCGCCGCGATCCGTGAAGAGCTGGAAGGACCGGCACAGTGACCGTTCTCGCGCAGAGTGGGACCGCCGATGTCGGCAACCCGCTGATCAACATCGCGATCTTCGTCGCGTTCGTCGTCGTCACCATGGGCCTGGTCATCAAGGCCAGCCGTACCACCAAGAAGGCCTCGGACTTCTACACCGGCGGCGGCCAGTTCTCCGGACCGCAGAACGGTTTCGCGATCGCCGGTGACTACCTGTCGGCCGCGTCGTTCCTCGGAATCGCCGGTGCCATCGCCGTGTACGGCTACGACGGCTTCCTGTACTCCATCGGCTTCCTCGTCGCGTGGCTCGTCGCGCTGCTACTCGTCGCCGAATTGCTGCGCAACACAGGTCGTTTCACGATGGCCGACGTGTTGAGCTTCCGGCTCAAGCAGCGGCCCGTGCGCATGGCTGCGGCGCTGTCCACCCTCGCGGTCTCGCTGTTCTACCTGCTCGCCCAGATGGCCGGTGCCGGTGGCCTGGTCGCGCTGCTGCTCGACATCCACGACAAGGCCGGTCAGGCGATCGTCGTCGCGGTCGTCGGTGTGCTCATGATCGTGTACGTGCTCATCGGCGGCATGAAGGGCACCACCTACGTGCAGATGGTCAAGGCCGTCCTGCTCGTCGCCGGCGCCGCGATCATGTTCGTCCTCGTGCTGTTCGCGGTGCGCGGCAACTTCTCCCAGCTGCTCGCCGACGCGCAGGCCATGGCGTCGAACTCCTCGGACACGGCGGTCGCCGGTCGCGACATCCTCGCCCCGGGTGCGAAGTACGGCATCAGCGACATGACCCGCATCGACTTCGTCTCGCTCGGTATCGCCCTGGTGCTCGGCACCGCCGGCCTGCCGCACGTGCTCATGCGCTTCTACACGGTTCCGACCGCGAAGGAAGCTCGCCGCTCGGTGACCTGGGCGATCGCGCTCATCGGTGCGTTCTACCTGTTCACCCTGGTCCTCGGCTACGGTGCCGCGAAGCTGGTCGGCCCGGACGTCATCCTGAACGCCCCCGGCAAGGAGAACGCGGCGGCTCCGCTGCTGGCCTTCGAACTCGGCGGCACCCTGTTCCTGGCGATCATCTCCGCCGTCGCGTTCGCCACGATCCTCGCGGTCGTCGCGGGTCTGGCGATCACCGCGTCGGCGTCCTTCGCCCACGACATCTACGCCAGTGTCATCAAGCGCGGCAACGCAACCGAGGACGAGCAGGTGCGGGTCTCGCGCATCACCGTCGTCGTCATCGGCCTGATGTCGATCGTGCTGGGCATCCTGGCGATGGGCCAGAACATCGCCTTCCTGGTGGCCCTCGCGTTCGCGGTCGCCGCCTCGGCGAACCTGCCGACGCTGCTGTACTCGCTGTTCTGGAAGAAGTTCAACACCACCGGTGCACTGTTCAGCATCTACGGCGGTCTGATCAGCTGCCTGCTGCTGATCGTGTTCTCCCCGGCCGTGTCCGGCAAGCCGTCGTCGATGTTCCCGAACGCCGACTTCGCGCTGTTCCCGCTGTCGAACCCCGGCATCGTGTCTATCCCGCTGGCCTTCGTCCTCGGCATCGTCGGCACCTACGTCGGCCGCCGCAAGACGGAGGACCCGTTCAAGCAGGCCGAGATGGAGGTCCGCTCGCTCACCGGTGTCGGTGTCGAGAAGGCGGTCGCCCACTAGAGACAGTCGCCCACAGGAGAACCCTGGCGGCGAACCCCTTCGGTGCCGCGCTCCCAGACCCGGGAGCGCGGCACCGTCGCGTTTCGGGTTCTCCGCTTTCCGGTTCTGCTGCTGCGCAACCGGCAGTTCGAGGAACTACTGCGCCGTCGGAAGTTCGAGGAACTCGAAGGGGGCGGTTTCGGCGAACCGATCCGTGACGTTGCCGCCGAGCCCACCCTCGAGCGCGGTGTCGCCGAGCAGATCGAGCTTGCGCGCGGGCGCACCCTCGGCGAAATCCAGCTCGGAGAGGTCGACCCACAGGACATTCGGGCGCGTCGTCGACGCGAACACGTAACGCTTGCCGGTCAGGTCGCCCACGGTCTGCCAGATCGTCTGTGACGCATAGGGCTTGTCCGGATCCGGAACCCGGAACGGCTGCGCCGCATTGCGGATGACACTGAGCATCCCGGCGACGGCCTCCACCCCGCTCTTCGGTTCGGGAAGCCGGCCGACGTAATAGGCGGCGCGGGCGAACCGGTCGGCGGCGTCCGTGGTACCGGGCAACGGCTTGTCGCCACCGAATCCTTCGACCTCGCGGAGCAGTTCGAGTTGCTTGTCGTAGGTCGGTGAATTCGTCATCACCTGGTAGCTGCGGTCGTGCCAGACGGTGGCCTTGCCGTCGACGTACTCGACGATCGCCGAATCTCCCGTCGCGTCGTCCAACGCGAGGTGCACCGTGGGCACCTCACCGGTGGCCGGGTCGCCGAGAGGAGCCACCTGCACCTCGGTCTGCTCGATCCACGCCGCCGCCTCCGCGACCGTGGCGAAGCTGTCCAGGAAGTACTGCATCCACACGGCCATGCTCAGTGCCGGCCGGGACGGGTCGTACGTTCCGTAGTCCGACTCCGCGAGCCAGAGGATGTGCCCCGACAGGCCGGCCTCGTTCATGCCGTCGACGGTCATCATGTCGAAGGCCGCGGCGACGACGCTGCCGAACTTCGACGTCCAGGTCAACGAGCCGCCGACGCCGTCCCGCCGGTCGATTCCGCGCGGCAGGGACCACAGATTCGTCCCCGTGTCGCGGTGATAGTCCATGTTGCGGCCGACGAGTACCGATCCCGCGGCGTTCGGCCAAACGACCCTGGTGCACATGTCTTCTCTCTTTCCCGCCCGCCGGGCACATGCGTATCGAATAGGTTGGGAATTTCGAGGGCGCATTCGACTGTGGCACATTCGCCACCGACGCCGGGCGAAACGGCGTGAACCGTCACCCGGCGTCGGTGTTGTGGGCGTTGCTAGCCGAGACGCGGCGGCGCCGTGCGGTACGTCGCGGGGGTGGCGCTGAGCCGGATCGGGTTGGCGATCTGGCGGAGCGGAGCGTCCCGGTCCGGATCCTCGATCGACACGACCGGCGACAGGCCGAGGCGCTCGGCGAGGGCGACGGCGTCGGCGATGTCGTTGAGCGGCCCGCACGGCACGCGTGCCGCGGTGAGGGCGTCGAACCAGGCGTCGGCGGTGTTCGTCGACAGCAGTTCGTCGAGGATCTTCGTCAGTTCCTCGCGGTTCGTGACGCGGGCGGTGTTCGTCGTGAACCGGTCGTCGGATGCGAGTTCGGGTGCCCCGAGAACGTCTACCAGGGAGGCGAACTGGCGGTCGTTGCCGACGGCGAGGACGAACGGCCGATCCGCGGTGCTGAACACCTCGTAGGGTGCGATGCTCGGATGCCGGTTGCCCATGGCCTTCGGCACGACGCCGGCCGCCACATAGCCCGACGACTGGTTCGCCAGCGCCGACAGCAGCGACGACAGCAGGTTCACCTCGACGCGCTGGCCCTCACCGGTCCGGTCGCGGTGCCGCAGTGCGGCGAGAATGCCCAGCGCAGCGTGCATTCCGGTGATGACGTCGACAACCGCGACACCGACCTTGGTGGGGGTCGCCGGGTCGGGTCCGGTGATGCTCATCAATCCGCCGACCGCCTGGATGAGCAGGTCGTAGCCGGGCAGGTTGTTGTTGCCGCCGAATCCGGTGATCGAGCAGTACACGATGTCGGGGTTGAGTTCGCGGGCCTGCTCGTAGCCGAGCCCGAGCCGATTCATCGTGCCGGGCAGGAAGTTCTCGACGACGACGTCGGCGCGGGCGACGAGGTCGCGGGCCTCGTCGAGCCCCACCTCGGTGGTCAGGTCGATCGACACCGACCGCTTGTTCCGGTTGACGCCCAGGAAGTACGTCGACTCGTCGCCGACCCACGGCGGACCCCAGTGCCGGGTGTCGTCGCCGAAGCCCGGGCGTTCGACCTTGACGACCTCGGCACCGAGATCGGCGAGCAGCATCGTCGCGTACGGGCCGGCGAGGACGCGACCGAAGTCGGCGATCACCAGCCCTTCCAATGCCCCTGCCACATTCCCCGTCGCTTCGCTCGCCCCGCTCACCGAAAGGCCGCCTCACCGGTCAGCGCCTTGCCGATGGTCAGCTGGTGGACCTCGGAGGTGCCCTCGTAGGTCAGCACCGATTCGAGGTTGTTCGCGTGCCGGATCACGGGGTATTCGAGGGTGATGCCGTTCGCGCCCAGGATGGTCCGGCACTCGCGGGCGACCGCGATGGCCTCGCGGACGTTGTTGAGCTTGCCCAGGCTGACCTGCTCGGGGGCGATCTCGCCGCGGTCCTTCATCCGTCCGAGGTGGTACGCGAGCAGGTGGCCCTTGCCGACCTCGAGCGCCATGTCGGCGATCTTGGCCTGGGTGAGCTGGTAGCCGGCGAGCGGCTTGTCGAACACCTCGCGGGACTGCGCGTACTCGATCGCGGTCTCGAGGCAGTCGCGGGCCGCGCCGATCGCACCGAAGACGATGCCGAAGCGGGCCTCGCCGAGGGAGGTCAGCGGTCCGCGCAGGCCCTTGGCCTTCGGCAGCATCGCCGAGGCCGGCAGGCGCACGCCGTCGAGGACGAGCTCCGAAGTGACCGAGGCGCGCAGCGACAGCTTCGAATGGATCTCCGGGGCGGAGAAGCCGGGGGTGTCGGTGGGAACGACGAAGCCGCGGATGCCCTTGGCGCCCTCCTCGAGGTCGGTCTGGGCCCACACGACGGCGACGTCGGCGACGGAACCGTTGGTGATCCACATCTTGGTGCCGTTGAGGATCCAGTCGTCACCGTCGCGCTTGGCGTTGGTGCGCATCCCGGCCGGGTTGGAGCCGAAGTCCGGCTCGGTCAGGCCGAAGCAGCCGATGGCCTCGCCGGCGGCCATGCGGGGGAGCCATTCCTGCTTCTGCTCCTCGCTGCCCCAGTGGTGGATGGAGAACATCGCCAGCGAGCCCTGCACCGAGACGAGGCTGCGGATACCGGAGTCGACGGCCTCGAGCTCGAGGCAGGCCAGGCCGTAGGCGGTGGCGCTCATGCCGGCGCAGCCGTAACCCTCGAGGTGCATGCCGAGAACACCGAGCTGCCCGAGTTCCTTGGCCAGCTCGCGAGCCGGGATCTTCGCCTCCTCGAACCACTGGGCCACGTGCGGACGGATGCGCTCGTTGCCGAACTTGCGGACGGTGTCGCGGATGTCGATCTCCTCCTGCTCCAGCAGGGAGTCGAGGGCGAACAGCTGGGTGAGCGACTGAGCGTTGGACATGGCCTTCTCCGGTGATCGAGGAACGTTTGCCATAACGTTTGCGAGAACGTTTGCACGAACGATTGCGTGCCCTACGCTAAGGGGCATGCTCCGGGCTCGTCAACCCGGAACGGAAATCTCGATGCGACAGAGATGCGACAGAGCAGGAGAGCCGAATGTCCCGCCCCGACCGTGCGCCGACGCTCAAGGAGATCGCCGAGCGTGCCGGCGTGCACGTCTCGACGGCCTCCCGCGTGCTGCGCCAACCCGAACCCGTCGACGGCTGGTCCGAATCGGCCCTGCGTGTGCGGGAGGTCGCGGCCGAGCTCGGCTACCGGCCCAATCTGTGGGCGGCGAGCCTGCGCACCCGCAGGACGACCACGCTCGGCGTCGTCATGCCGCGGCTGACCGACGGGGTGGTCGCCACGACCTATCAGGGCATCGAGGAAGCCGCGACGAAGGCGGGGTACTCGGTACTGCTGTCGAGCCCGCCCGACGACCTCGAGGCGCAACGTCGTGCAATCACCCTGCTGGTCGGGCGGCAGGTGGACGGGCTGCTGCTGAGCAGCCTGCACATTCCCGGGCGCCCGTTCGTCGAGTCCCTGGGGCTCGGGCAGTTGCCGATCCTCACCGTGACCCGGCACGCCGACGCGGGACTGCCGTTCGTCGTCGGTGACGACTACCGCGGCGGAGCACTCGCCGCCCGGCACCTGCTCGATCGCGGCTACACCGACCTCGCGATCATCGCCGGTCCCGACCATGCGAGCACGGCTCGGGATCGGCGCGACGGCTTCCTCGACACCTTGCGCGAGGCGTCGATAGAGGTCCCGGCCGCACGGATCATCCCGTCGAGCTTCGACGTTTCCGGCGGTGTGGAAGCGGGCAGGACGCTGCTCGATCGACCCGACCGGCCCCGCGCGATCTTCGCGGTCAGCGACACCATCGCCATCGGCATCCTCGGCGTCGCCCGCGACCTCGGGCTGTCCGTCCCGGACGATCTCGCCGTCGTCGGCTACAACGACATTCCCGTCGTCGCGCAGCTGCCGGTTCCGTTGACCACGGTGCGGTCGCCGGCACACGACATCGGGGTTGCGGCCGTCCGCCGCCTGCTCGACCTGGTTCGCGACGGTGACGCCGAATCGATGCGGCTGCCCGTGGAGCTGGTGGTACGCGCCTCGAGCTGACGCTCGCGGGCCGCTCCGGGCCGAATGTGCCTCGGCGGCGATGCGCGCCTTCGGTCGAGGTCGAATCGTTTTCGGAGCGATAGGATGGCCCGGCAACAAAGGCGACCCGTTCGAATTGTGGAGGTGGACAGCGCGCATGCCCTCGCCGCGCAGGATCGGGGCTCCCGATGCGAAGAATCGGACGGTCCTGCTGGACGCCGCCGAGAAGGTCATGCTCGAGCACGGTTATGCGGCCGTCTCGTCCCGCCGCGTCGCCGAGCAGGCCGGCCTCAAACCGCAGCTCGTGCACTACTACTTCGTGAACATGGACGAGTTGCTCGAAGAGGTGTTCCGTCGCCGCGCCGATCAGGGTCTCGAGATGCAGCGGAAAGCGCTGGCATCACCTCAGCCGCTGTGGGCACTGTGGCGGTTCAGCAGCAACCCGTCCGGGGTGGCGCTGACGATGGAGTTCATGGCGATGTCGCGGCACCGGCCCGCGCTGCGGAAACTCCTCGCCGACTACTCCGAGCGGTTCCGCCGCGACCAGGCGGATGCGATCGAGGTGCTTCTCGACCGGTACGGCGTTGCGCACGAGGACTTTCCGCCCGTCGTCGCGTCGGTCCTCACGACCAGTCTGTCCCGTGTCGTCGTGATGGAGGAATCGCTCGGCTTCACCCTCGGCCACGCCGAAACCATCGAGCGCGTGGAACGATGGCTCACCGCGGTCGAGGGTGAGTGGGGCAGTCCGAAGGCATAGACCGGGCGGTCAGCGAATCACCTTGCCGCGGCGGTATTCTCGTCCTCCCCACACGCCGGTCTGAGCGGTCGCGATTGCGTAGCTGCCGCATGCCGCGGCGATGGGGCAGCGGCCGCAGACCTCGGCCGCGTAGTCGAACGATTCGCTCGGGTCGGGGAACCAGCGGTCCGGGTGCCGGTCGCCGCGGCAGGCGGCGGCCGACCAGTCCGCGTCGTCGGCGGTCGGCAGGTACTCGGCCAGGTAGGTGGTCATGGCTGGGTCTCTCTTCGAAGGTCACGGAGTTGCGATCGGTTCGCGCCAGATCCGGCGCCGGCGCTTCCGGTCGGTGCGGGGAGCACGAGGAACCCACAGCAACGGCATGTGGGCTTCCTCCGGTGTCCGGTTGGCTTTGACGTTGTTGCAGGTTGCGCAGCAGGCGACCAGTTCGACCAGCTGTTGCCGCCGCCGCGGCTGCGCGGGTACACGTGGTCGACGGTCGTCGCCCCGGCCCTACCGCAGTACGCGCACCGGTGGTGGTCGCGTTCGAGCACCGCACGGAAACTCGCGCGGGCGTCGTCGTCGATCACGGGCCGCGGCGGCGTGTGCACGTAGTCGAGCAGTTGGACGGTGTGCGGCAAGGGAATCGCGATGTGCTGGGAACGTACCACGAAGCGCGGTGCATGTTCGACGAGGGTGATCGCGAGTTCCTCGGTGAGCAGCACGATCGCCCGGGCGGCCGGAACGACGTCGAAATCCTCGTAGGCGAAACCGAGTACGCGCACACGGGTGTTCATCCAGGTGCGGGCGGTCACGGCGGTGGGTGAGCGGCGCATGACAATCGACAACCTCGTTCTCTCACAATGCAAGTGGTGATGATCGAGGCGTGACGGTCCCGCGACGGCCGAGATCGGCCGATGGTCACCGTGACGGTGACGGAAGCTCGGGGCGCACACGCCCCGAGATGGGGCGTCAGTGGACGCGGACTCCGGTGTTCGGACCGGAATTTTCGAGAACTCGATTCAGGAAATGAATCTTCTTCTGCGACATGCGCTGCGAGTGCGAAGCGGTGTGCATCGGAGTTCCTTCCCGGTCGAGTTCGGCTGTTCGGTCGCCTAGTGTGCCACGTCGAAACGCGGAGGTGTGGGAATTTTTCTTCGGTGTCAGATTCGGGGTTCGATCCGGGAACGCAGTGTTGCCAGTCCGGGACCGTCGAGTTCGTCGGTGACGCCGGAACGACCGGCCATGGCCATGAGCAGCGCTTCACCGGGCCCGTGGATTTCGGGTCCGCGACCCGTCGCCCAATCGACGTCCGTGGCGACCAGCCGAAGGCCGTGGATCCGCCCGGATGCACCGATGGGCGGCGCGAAACGTGCGAAGCGAAGAGCAGGTTCGAGCCGGTCGGCGGGAATCTCTCGCGGGAAGCCGAGCGGGCGACGAATGTCCTGCTGGTGGACCATCCCGTCGACGAGAGCGACCCGGCCACCGAACGCGGAGGTGAGCCCGCGCGGTTCGAGGTTCCGGTCGAGCAGATCGATCAGCTGCTGCGGTCCGAGTCCGCTCTGGTCGGCGAGTCCGAGGTCGTTGGCGCGATCGAGCTGCAGCCGGCTGCGAGCCAAGCGCCGCACGAGCTCGACCGCGCCGAGTTCCTCGTAGCTGAGCATGTGCGCCACGACGTCGCGGACGGTCCAACCCGTGCACAGTGACGGGGCGTTCCATTGTTCGGGCGTGAGCGAGCGCAGGAGTGTCGCGAGTTGAGTCCGCTCGGCGCGGGCCAATTCCTTCACGTCGTACATGTCGGGCTCCCGGTGTTTAGTCCGGTGCAGTAGTAGTGACCACCGCTGTATCTCCGGCCGACTCCGAATGTGCTCGCCGTATCGGAATCCGCTCGGTGCAGCGTGAGCGAATTCGTCCTCAGCGCGTCGATCGTCGGCCGGTCGCGCGCTCGAAGCGTAACGCGACGGGCCGACACGAAACGGTGATCCGTGGAACCGGGCTGGCGAGGCGGCCGGATCGGTGTCTACGCTTCCGCGCATGGCGAAACTCGAGGTCACCACCCGCGTCCCGCTCGATCCGGAACGGACCTGGGCCACCGCGTCGGACCTGCACCGCTTCGACGAGTGGCTCACCATCCACGACGGCTGGCGCAGCGATCTGCCCGAGGAGCTGACGGTGGGCACCACCGCCGAATCCGTGGTGTCCGTCAAGGGACTGCGCAACCGGGTCGCGTGGAAGGTCGAGGAGATCGATGCCCCGCACCATCTGGTGCTGCGCGGAAACGGCAAGGGTGGAACGAAGTTTCGGCTGCTGCTCACCGTCACCGGAACATCCGGCGGTTCGGACCTGTCGCTGAACATCGACCTCGGCGGGGCTCCGCTGTTCGGTCCGATCGGGTCGGGTGTCGCGCGCACGCTGCGCGGCGATCTCGAGGCCTCGTTGCGGAAGTTCGCCGAACTCTACGGCTGACGGCTATTCGAGGACGGGCGCTCCGCCGGTTCCGGCGAGCCACTGCGTCGCGAATTCGTCGAGCGTCCCGTCCGCGTAGAGGCTGTCGATCGCGGCCGACACACACGGCGTGAGCGGGCTGTCCTTCTCGAGCACCATGCCGAAGAACTCGGTGACCTCGTTGGGCCGCGGGAACTGGCCGACGACCACCGTGCCGGGAATCTGTTCGGTGATCTGGAACCCCGTCGGCAGATCCACCACGATTCCGTCGACCGTCCCGTCCGTGAGGGCGGACTTCGCGTCGTCGGTGGTTTCGAAGGCCACGGGTTCGGCGTCGGCGTGGATGGTGTCGGTGATGGCGAGCAGGCTCGTCGAACCCTGTTGCGCACCCAGTCTCATCCCGGACAGATCCGCCAGCGAGGTGGCGGCGGCCGCGGGGCTGCCCTGCCGTGCCACGATCGCCTGCCCGACCGCGTAGTACGGGGACGACAGGTCCACCGCTTCGCGGCGGGTGTCGACGATCGTGACCTGTCCGAGCCCCACGTCGAAGGTCTTTCCCCTGGGCGCGATCATCTCGTTGAAGCCGACCCGCTCGAAGCGGATCTGCTCGGGGGTGTAGCCGAGCCTTTCGGCGACCGCGGCGGCGACCGCACCTTCGTACCCTTGGCCGTTGGCGGGATCGTTGTCGACGAACCACGGAGCGTAGGCGGGATCGTCGGTGGCGAGGGTGAGTACGCCGGCGGTGTGGGTGGTGCGGGAGCCGGGTCCGCAGTCGTCGATCGCGTCGGTGGGTGGGATCCGGGTCGTCGCCGGTGCGAGCGACGTGGTGGTCGCGGGGACCGGATCCGGTTCCGACGATGCGGTGCAGGCGGCCGGAATCACCGCGACGGCAATGATCACCGCCGCAGCGCGCAGGCGTCGCAGCGGAGACAACACGCGGGCAATACTGCCTTCCCCGTCCCGATCCAGCAAGATCAACGCGAACGATTGGCACAATGAGGTGATGCCGACCCGCACGTTCGGGGACCGTCGACTGAAGCTGACCAACCTCGACAAGGTGCTCTACCCCCGCACCGGTACCACCAAGGGTGAGGTGATCGACTACTACGTGGCGATCGCCGATGCGATGCTGCCCCACGTCGCCGGTCGTGCCGGCACCCGCAAGCGCTGGCCGAACGGCGTGGACGACCAGTCGTTCTTCGAGAAAAACCTGGCGGCGCACGCCCCGAGCTGGCTCGACCGCCGGACGCTGCACCACAAGCAGCGCACCGTCACCTATCCACTGTTCGATTCGGTGGCCTCCCTCGCGTGGCTCGGGCAGCAGGGCGCGCTGGAACTGCATGTCCCGCAGTGGCGTTTCGCCGGCAACACGCGAGGCGCCGCGACGCGCATCGTGTTCGACCTCGATCCCGGCCAGGGTGTCGGGCTGGCGGACTGTGCGCGAGTGGCGCGCCTCGTGCGCGACATGGTCGCCGAACTGGGATGGACGGCATATCCGGTAACCAGCGGCAGCAAGGGAATTCACCTCTACGTCCCCTTGGACCGGCCGCTGCAGTCGGACGGGGCGTCGACCGTCGCGCGGACCGTCGCGACCAATCTCGAGAAGCTGCACCCCGACCTGGTGACCGCGACGATGGCGAAAGCCGCTCGGGGAGGACGGGTCTTCGTCGACTGGAGCCAGAACAACGCCGCCAAGACGACGGTCGCGCCGTATTCGCTGCGCGGTCGCGACGAGCCCTGGGTCGCGGCGCCGCGCACCTGGGAGGAACTCGAGGACCCCGATCTGTCCCAGCTGCGGTTCGACGAAGTGCTCGCCCGCGTCGAGGCCGACGGTGATCTGCTCGAGGGGCTGGATCCGCCGCTGCCGGCGCAGGATCGGGCGGACGCGCTGGCCGAGTACCGCGGCAAACGCGACGCGTCACGCACGCCGGAACCGGTGCCGGACACGGTCGCCGCCGGTGGTCCCGGCGACCGGTTCGTGATCCAGGAGCACAATGCCCGACGGTTGCACTACGACCTGCGGCTCGAACGGGACGGCGTGCTGGCGTCGTGGGCGGTGCCGAAGAACCTGCCCGACGAGACCGGCCGCAACCACCTGGCGGTCCGCACCGAGGACCATCCGCTCGAATACCTCACGTTCCACGGCACCATCCCGAAGGGCGAGTACGGTGCCGGCACGATGACGGTGTGGGACACCGGCACCTATGTGGCGGAGAAGTGGCGGGACGACGAGGTCATCGTGCAGTTGCAGGGCCGTCGCGTGCAGGGTCGCTACGCCCTGATCCGCACCGAAGGTACCCAGTGGCTCGCGCACCTGATGAAGGATCAGACGCCGTCGCCGTCCGGGCCGTTCCCCCGCGATCTCGCGCCGATGCTGGCGACACTCGGCGACGTGAGCGGCCTCGACGAGCGGGACTGGGCATTCGAAGGCAAATGGGACGGCATCCGCGCCATCGTCGAGGTCCACGACGGCGGACTCCGCATCCGCTCCCGGTCGGGTCGCGACATCACCGCGGACTATCCGTCGCTCGGGGTTCTCGCGCAGATCCTCGACGGGCACGACGCGGTCCTCGACGGCGAGATCGTCACCTTCGACCCGCACGGTGTCTCGAGTTTTCCGCTGCTGCAGTCCGGCGGACGGCCCACCTTCCTCGTGTTCGACATCCTCTATCTCGACGGAGTCTCCCTGCTCCGCAAGACGTACAGCGACCGCAGGCGGGTGCTCGAACTGCTGGGTGCGGCCGCGCCCGGGCTGGAGGTGCCGGAGACGTTGCCGGGCAGCGGAACCGAGGCCCTTGAGGAGAGCCTCGACCGCGGTTGGGAAGGGATGATCGCCAAGCGGCGCGACTCGGTGTATCTGCCGGGCAAGCGCGGCACCGCGTGGATCAAGGCGAAGAACTGGCTCACCCAGGAGGTCGTCGTCGGCGGATACCGGCCCGGCCAGGGTGCCCGGTCGGACACCTTCGGTGCGCTGCTGCTCGGGGTGTACGAGGGCGACGACCTCGTGTTCGTCGGGCGCGTCGGCTCCGGGTTCGACGACCGTACCCTCACCACGCTGACCGCGTCCCTGGACCGGTTGCGGCGGCGCACCTCGCCGTTCGTGGAAGCCATTCCCACCGCCGACGCGCGCGGCGCCGTATGGGTGACCCCGCGACTGGTGGGGGAGGTGCGCTTCCAGTCGTGGACCGACGGCGGCCGGCTGCGGCACCCGATCTGGCGGGGGCTGCGCGAGGACATCGAGCCCACCGACGTGCGTCGCGCCTGACACCACGTGTCTCCTTCCCCTGTTAACGTTCTCGAATCTGTGTCGGGTGTTCGGGAGGGGCGAAGTTGGCCGAGGATTCCGGGACGTCCGTCCGCGCGATCGGTGTCGTCGAGGACCACGAGTCGGTGGTGCTGGGTCTGGGCGCGATGCTCGCTGCCGAACCGGACCTGGAGCTGGCGTGTGCCGCACCGACCGTGCAGGAGCTGCTCGCCCGCAACGTCCGTCTGGATCTCGCGATCCTCGATCTCCGGCTCGAGGACGGATCGTCACCGAAGAGCAATGTCGAGCAGCTTCGGGCCGCGGGCATCGAGACGCTGATCTTCACCGGCGCGGAGAATCCGTACCTGGTGCGGTCCGCCGCGCGCGCGGGTGTTCTCGGGGTGGTGCGGAAATCCGCGCCTGCGGCCGTGGTGGTCGAGGCGATCCGGACGGCGGCGTCGGGTGGGCAGGTCGTGAGCACGGACTGGGCCGCGGCCATCGACGGGGACCCCGACCTGGGAGACGTCGGCCTGAGCCCCCGCCAGCTGGAGGTTCTCGAACTGTATGCGTCGGGGGAGAAGCTCGATCGGGTGGCTCGGCTGACCGGGCTCGCGCCGCAGACGGTCAACGACTATCTGCAGCGCATCCGGCAGAAATACGCGGAGGCGGGCCGGCCCGCGCCGACGAAGACGGACCTGTACAAGCGCGCGGTCGAGGACGGACTGCTGCCGATTCCGGAACGTCCGCGGACGGCGAGCGAAGGTCGCGGCGTCTACTGAGCAGCATTTTGTAAGCAAAGGTAACGATGCCCCCGGTTTGTTGGGCAGAGGAGTATCCGTCTCGGCACGCGTGCGCAGTTTGCGTAGTTTCGCAGCAGATCGCTCGACAACGGAGGACCTGCCCATGACCAGCATGCTCGAACGCCCTCTGAACCAGGAGAGTGTCAAGCCGACGCTGTCGGCACGGGAAGTGGAGATCCTGCGCGAATGGTTGATGAGCGACTCGAAGTCGAAGGCGGCGGAACGGCTGTTCGTCGCCCCCACGACGGTGAGCACCCACATCGCCCGCATCCGGGACAAATACGCCCTGGTCGGCAGGGCGGCCCCGACGAAGGCCATGCTCCTCGCCCGGGCCTTGCAGGACGGATTGATCGACATCGACGAGCTGTGAACCGGCGCGTCCGGTTCGACGAGGGTGGTTCCGCAGCCGACCGGTTCCTCCGGGTCTTCGTCCGCTTCGTGGTCCTCGGCTACCTGTTCTACCTGGTGCCCGTCGCCGGCTACATGCCCACCGCCGCCGCCGTGACCGCTGCGTGGTGGACGCCGCTCGCCGTGACCGCGATCGTCGGTTCCGCGCTGGCGATGGGAGCGGCGACGTTCCATCCGGACGTGCGCTGCATTCGCCGCACCGCGGCCGCCAACGCGTGGCTCTTCGTCGCGGTGACCGTGCTGTGGTGGCCGGCCTGGAACGGCGGACCCATCGCCGGCGACGACTACCTGTGGCTCACCCTCGTTCCCGGGCTGCCCGCGCTGGCCGCGGTCGCGGCATGGCGAACCTGGCGTCCGTTCGCGTATCTCGCCGTCGTCGAAGTGCTGGTGCACGCCACCGACCGGATCGTGCGCGACATTCCGGTCGGAGAACATGCGCCGCCGTCCTTCGCATTCATCGCGACGTATTCGATGATGTTCGTCGGGGCCGCCACGGTGGGACTCGCGGCCGGCCGGACGCTCGATGCGACGGTCGCGACCACGCACGCCACCGCGTCCGCTGCGGCCGCGGCCGAGGCGAAGTCCGCGGAACGGACGCGGTTCGCCGCGCTCGTCCACGACCGGGTCATGTCGACGTTGCTGTCCGCGGGACGTCAGGAGACGGACGAACGCGTGGTCGGGCAGGCCCGGCGCGCGATCGCCGAACTCGACGATCTCCGCGTCAACACCGGCGACGACCCGGGATCCGACGTCGACGCGGTCGTCGCCCGGCTGCGTTCCGTCGCAACCGAAGTCGACGAGAACGTCGGGTTCGTGGTGAACATCGCTCCCGACTCCGCGAACACGCTGTACCCGCGCGACGTGGTCACGGCCGTCGCGGCCGCGCTCGCCGAGGCGCTCCGCAACAGCGTCCGCCACGCGGGCACGGCGGCGACGCGTACGGTCACCGTCGACGTCGCTGCCGGAGCCCTCGGCGTGACCGCGGTCGACGACGGCATCGGGTTCGATCCGGCGCGGGTCGGAGGCCACCGGCTCGGCATCGCCGTCTCCATCGGCGCGCGCATGCGGGCGCTCGACGGCGGCGACGCGACGGTCGAGTCGGCGCCTCGGCAGGGCACGATCGTCACACTCACCTGGCAGGAGCCGAGATGACCGGACCCGTCCCCGATATCCGGGATCTGCTCGGCATGCGCACCCCGGCCGCCTGGGCGCTGGTCGCCATGTATGCCCTCACGTGCGTCCTCCACGCCGTCTACGCTGCGCCCGACGTCGGGTCGGTCTGGCCGCTGATACCTGCGGCGGGCGTGTGCATCGCCGCCGGAATTGCGCTCGTGGCGGTCCCGGGCGACCCGATGCCGCTGGGTCCGTCGATCGCGTTGGCCGCGAGCGGCGTGGTGTCCTGCGGATTCGTGCTGCTGGCCGACCCGCTGCCGATGGCCGATCTCTCGCCGTTGTGGACGCTCGGCGTGTCGAAGATCGTCTTCTCGTTCATGTGCGTGCGGGGACGGGTCGCGCTCGCCTGGCTGGGCTATGCCCTGATGTTCGCGACCGCGATCGTGGGTTCCGGGGAGCTCGGGAAGGTCGGGTTCGCGGTCGTGGCGATCAACGCCGCCCCCGTGCTCATGGGCACCGTCTTCGCGTACTCGATCCGCCCGGTCGTCCGATCGATCTACGAACTGCGGGAACAGTCCACCCGGCGGATCGCGGCGGAGGCCGCAGCGTCGGCGATGATCGAGGAACGCGACGCGCAACTCGACCGGCTCGACGAACTCGCCCGCCCGCTTCTCGAACGCATCGCGTCCGGATCGGAACTCGACGACGCCGAACGCCTCGAATGCCTGGTGCTCGAAGCGCGGCTCCGCGACAGCGTGCGGGCGCCCATGCTGCAGAACCCCGCCCTCGTCGAGGAGGTTGCGGCCGCGCGCCGCCGCGGTGTGGACGTCGTGCTGCTCGACGACCACGGCATGGACGACGCCGAACCCGCTGTGCGGGATCGGGTTCAGGCGGCGATCGCCGACGAGCTCGCAGCCGTGACGGACGGTTCCGTCACCGTCCGGGTGCTGCCTCCCGGCCGGGCGACGATGGTGTCCGTGCTGGTGAGCGGAGAATCGGTGCGGCGTGCGGAATTCGGGCCCGACGGCAACCGGCGGGACCGGCCCGTAGGGTCTTCCGCGTGACCGTCACCAAATCGCTCGTCCTGTTCGCTCTCGCTGCTCTGTTCGAGATCGGCGGTGCCTGGCTGGTGTGGCAGGGCGTGCGGGAACACCGCGGCTGGATCTGGATCGGCGCCGGAGTCATCGCGCTCGGCACCTACGGATTCGTCGCAACACTGCAGCCCGACGCCAACTTCGGCCGGATCCTCGCGGCCTACGGCGGGGTGTTCGTCGCCGGTTCGCTGCTGTGGGGCGTGGTGATGGACGGGTTCCGCCCCGACCGATGGGACATCGCGGGTGCCCTGGTGTGCCTGATCGGCGTCGGACTGATTATGTACAGCCCACGCTGAAACGGCAGGGTGGCCGAATCCTCCACCCCGGGTACCTATCCGGTGGGTGCGCCGGTGCAGAGACTCGAGCACATGACAACTCACACCACCTCACGCCTGTCCCGCACCCTCATGACCGGATACGGCATGCTCGCCTACGGCGCGTTCCTCGTCGTATTCCTCTACGCCATCGGATGGGTCGAAGGACTCGTCGTACCCCGCACGATCGACGAGGGGCCCGCCGCACCCACGGCGGTCGCGGTGGTCATCGACCTCGCGCTGCTGTCGATCTTCGCGGTGCAGCATTCGGTGATGGCCCGGCCCTGGTTCAAACGCCGGTGGACCCGCATCGTTCCACCACCGATCGAACGCGCGACCTACGTCCTGTTCGCAACCGCCGCACTGGCACTGGTGATGTGGCAGTGGCGCCCACTGCCGCAGCACGTGTGGGACGTCGAGACGATGTGGCTGCGCGTCGTCCTCTACGCCGTCTCGCTCGGCGGGTTCGCACTGGTCCTGACGTCGACGTTCGCGATCGACCACTTCGACCTGTTCGGTGTCCGTCAGGTGATCCGCAATCAGCTCGGAATGCCCGCTGCCACCGCGGAATTCCTCACGCCGCGCCTGTACCGGATCGTGCGGCACCCGCTGTACGCAGGCTTCCTGATCGCGTTCTGGGTGGCGCCCACGATGTCCGTCGGCGGACTCATGTTCGCCGCGGTCACGACCGTCTACGTCCTCGTCGCCGTGCAGCTCGAGGAACACGACCTCATCGGCACCTTCGGGGACAGGTACCGCACCTACCGGACTCAGGTGCCGATGCTCGTGCCGCGCCGGCGCCGCGTGTCACCGGTGCGTGAACTCAGCCGTTCCTGAACTCAGCCGTTCCTGAACTCAGCCGTTCCTGAACTCGGGACTGCGAACTCAGGGAACGAAGACCATCCCGGTCGCGGGCGTCGAGTTGCAGACCGGTCCGCTGCCCAGGCCGACCGAACCGAACACGGTGGTCAGCACGTTGCCCGAGCCGGTCTTCGCCACACCCGACAGGTTCGGGTAGGCACCGGTCAGGTCGGTGATCCCGGCCTGGCCGGTGTCGCGGTTCAGCCAGGCGACCGTGACCTGGCCGGCGGCGGGGACCGGTCCCAGAGCGGGTGCGCTCGTGAACAGCACCTCGCCGGCGCCGATGGGCGGGGACGCTTCGGGACCGGCCTGCGCGGTGATGGCCGAGAACGACGCGAGGCTGCCCTGGTTGAGGCAACCGATGGTGACGGCGGTCCCCAGTCCCTGAGGCGGGGCCGCTGCCGCGACGCCGGTGAAGAGTGCGGCCGCCGCAACCGGCGCCGCAACGGCAAGGAATCGACGGGTCATTCGCAGGGCGCTCATGCTGCTGCTTCCTCGAAAGGGGATGTCACGTCCGGGCGTCCACCACTGCGCTCCCCGAAGCGCACGCGGCGCGTCCCGCGTACCGTTTGACTCGATCGAGTTTATCGACCGGTTTCGGTCTCGGGGCTGTTTCGGTGATCTTGGCGCCGTCGATCGAGGCGATAGAACTCCCTCGCGTTGCCGGACAGGGCCGCGGCGCCGAGCTCGGCCCCGAGGGCGTCGACGACGAGTTCGACGTCCTCGTCGCGGAACGGGCGGGGCGCTCGCGTCGACGGCAGATCCGTGCCGAACATCAGCGCCGACGGATTCGCCGCGGCGACGGCCCGCAACGCGGACGGGACGTCGAAGTCGACCCGTCCGAACCCGCTCGCCTTGACCCGGACCCCGCGCTCGGCGAGTTTCAGCAGGTGGGGGAGTCCTTCCGCGGACAGCCCGAGATGATCGATGCTCACCGCGGGCAGCCGCTCGATCGTCGCCGCGAGTCCGGGCAGGTCCCGGGCGTCGACATACAGTTCGGCGTGCCACCCGGCGACCTCGTGGACGCGGCGTGCCAATGCGTCGAGGTCGGTGATCGACGCGGATCCACCCCGGCGGACGTTGAACCGGACCGCGCGGACTCCGGCCGCATCGAGCCGGACGATCTCGTCGTCGGTCACCGAGGCCGGAAGCTGTGTCACCCCGACGAAGCCCGGACCGAGCACCTGCAATGCGTCGAGCAGGTAACTCTGGTCGAAACCCTGGAACGATCCCGACACGACGGCGCCGCCGGTCACGCCGAGCGCGGCGACGCGCCTCCGATAGTCGGTGGCGGTGAACGTGGGCGGCAGGTAGCCGTCGTTCTCGATCAGCGGGAAGCGCGGATCGATGATGTGCAGGTGGGCGTCGAACACCGGGAAGCCGGACACGGGGTTGTCGGTCACACGGCAACGGTAGTGCGGTGGAGTGCCCCCGGCAGGATTCGAACCTGCGACACCGGCTTTAGGAGAGCCGTGCTCTATCCCCTGAGCTACGAGGGCGTGCACAGGAGACGGGCGGGCCGATTCGCTGCGCGGATGTGAGTGTAGCGGTCGGGGAGCAGGGGTTGTGACGCGGTCGATCCGTGCGCTCGCACCGGCCGGGGAAGAGTTCCCGAAACCGACGCGTCGGTCCGATTCCCGATACTCGAGATAAAGGAAACGTAACGGTGGCGCTCGGCGATATCGTTTTGTTACCTTGATTCGGCCAGGAACGGCCGGAACCTCCGGACGGAAGCGGACGAAGACGAGGTAACAACTGTGGGACGGCACCAGCGCGGACGTGACGAGGTCGCAGCATTCGAGTTCGACCTGCCCGGCACCGCCGCTGAGCGAGGCCGTCACCGCGTGGAGCCCACCGGTCCCTCGGTTCCGGTGAAGGCCGCGACCGTCGCCGCCGCGACCGGCGCCTTCTTCGCCGTCGGTGCTCAGCTCACCGCGGGTACCGCCGCTGCCGCCCCGGCCCCGGCGCACACCGGTTCGCTGCCGTTCGAGGTTCCCGAGGGCCTGCTGCCCGCCGGATTCGAGATTCCCGCGGTCCCGGGTGTCACCACCCCCGTGGTCGACGACCACGGCCACGCGCACGGCCCCGAACTTCCCGCCCCGCTCGCAGACCTCGTCGACCAGTTCGGCGACGCCGGGCAGTGGCTGAACGACCTGAACCCGATCAAGCCGTCGACGGTGCAGCCGGTGTCGGGCACCCTGACCTCCGACTTCGGTCAGCGCTGGGGCTCGCACCACGGCGGCATCGACATCGCCGCCCCGATCGGCACCCCGATCAAGTCCGCCTCCGACGGCACGGTCCTCGACGCCGGCCCGGCCTCCGGCTATGGCCAGTGGGTGCGCGTGCTCAACGACGACGGCAGCACCGCCGTCTACGGCCACGTCGACACCTACCAGGTCGCCGCGGGCCAGCGCGTGAGCGCCGGCGACCAGATCGCCACCGTCGGCAACCGCGGCTGGTCCACCGGACCGCACCTCCACTTCGAGGTGTGGGATCAGGACGGCAACAAGACCGATCCCAACGCGTGGCTGAACACCCGCGGTGTCGTCGCCGACTGGAGCAGCTACCGCGCCGTGTAACCCGATCCGGGGATAGTATCCGGGAATAGGCCGGACGTTCGTCGGCTACCGGATCGAACGGGGACGTCATGGGCACCGAGATCAGGATGCGATCCTTCACGCGTGACGACCGGCGTCAGTTCCGCCGCAAGGTACAAGCCTGCGTGTCGGTGCTCGATCGCATGTTGCGCGACGATGCCTTCATCGACGTGCACGAGCCACCGGAACCGCAGCTCGGCATGGAGATCGAGTTCAATCTCGTGCGCGACGACATGGCGCCGGCGATGTCGAACCTCGAGGTCCTCGAAGCGATCGACGACGCGTCCGTTTTCCAGACCGAACTCGGGCAGTTCAACGTCGAGATGAACGTCGAACCCGGTCGGTTGACCGGCGACGCCACCATCGAACTCGAAGAAAAGCTCCGGCAGTCGCTGCGTCGCGCCGACGAGCGAATGCACCGGCAGAACGCGCAACTCGTCATGGTCGGGATGTTGCCGACGCTCGAACTCCAGCATCTCGGCCGGGAATGGATCACGGCGAACCCTCGCTACGAGGCGCTCAACGAACAGATCTTCGCGGCGCGCGGCGAGGACATCGAACTCGACCTCGACGGGGTGCCCCTGCCGGGCACCGACGTCGTCGAACAACTACGGGCGGACACCAACTCGGTGGTGCCGGAGGCGGCGTGTACCTCGCTGCAGCTCCACCTGAGGGTCGCGCCGGAGGAGTTCGCCGCGCACTGGAACGCCGCGCAGTGCCTCGCGGGCGTGCAGGTCGCCCTGGCTGCGAATTCGCCTTTCCTGGCGGGGAAGGCGCTGTGGCACGAGAGCCGGATTCCGCTGTTCGCCCAGGCGACCGATACCCGCACGCTGGAACTCAAGAACCAGGGAGTGCGTCCGCGCGTGTGGTTCGGGGAACGGTGGATCGACTCGGTGATCGATCTGTTCCAGGAGAATTCCCGGTACTTTCCGGCGCTGTTGCCCGAGGTGTCCGAGGCCGACCCGGAGGCGGACCTGGCGGCGGGCCGTGTCCCGGAACTGCGTGAGTTGCAGATGCACAACGGCACCATCTACCGGTGGAACCGTCCGGTCTACGACATCGCGGACGGTCATCCGCACCTGCGCATCGAGAACCGCGTGCTGCCTGCGGGGCCCACGGTCCTCGACATGATGGCCAACGCCGCGTTCTACTACGGCGCGCTGCGGGCACTCGTCGACGCCGAACTCCCGATCTGGCATCGCATGAGTTTCGATGCGGCACAAGGGAATCTGGGCATCGCTGCAAAGTACGGATTGGACGCGCGGTTGTACTGGCCCGGTCTGGGCTGGGTCGGCGCGGACGAACTGGTGTTGCGTCGGCTGCTGCCCTTGGCGCACGCGGGGCTCGAGGCGTTCGGGCTGTCGTCGCGGGCGCAGGACCGCTACCTCGGGATCATCGAACAGCGCAGTCTGAGCCGTCGGACGGGGGCGGCGTGGCAGCGTGCGCAGGTCGCCCGCCGGGAGGCGGCCGGGGCGGATCGCCGAACCGCGCTCACCGAGATGATGCGCGACTACGTGCGCAACATGGCCGGAGGCCGGCCCGTGCACGAGTGGGAAGCCTAGCGTGGCAACGGGTTCCGGCGCAGGCCCGAGAACATATGCAGGATAACCGCTTCCATTTCGCGTGACGTCGATTCGGTTTCCTCGGTGCCGGCCAGCGACTTCGCGGCGCCGCACAGGAGGTCGAAGACCAGTCGCGTAGTGATCTCGATCGGCAGCGGCTTCAGTTCACCGGCGTTGTCCAGCTCGACGAGCAGTGCCTCGATCGTCGGGATCACGAACTCGTTGTCGAGTGCGCAGGTGCGTTCCTCGCCGAGGACCCCGACGACCTGCCGCAGCAGGGCGCGTGCGTCCCTGTCCTCGGCATACACCTTCAGGTAGGCGCGCAGGGCCCGCTCCACGCGTTCCCACGGGTCCGTCACGTCGGCGATCGCGTTCACGACGGTCGTCAGGCCCTCCGCGAGCGAATCCCGGACCAGCTGCGCGAAGATCGTCTGTTTGTCCGAGAAGTGGTGGTAGACAGCGCCTTTGCTGACATTCGCAAGCTTGGCGATGTCCTCGACCGACGTGCTGGCGAACCCGCGGTCGACGAAGAGGGAACGCGCTGCTTCCAGCACCGCGTCCCTGGTGAGGGCGGCGTACATCTCGCGGCGACCGGACTTGACAACGTTCACAGTACGCGACGATACTCTCCGACCATAGGTATTTGACCGACTCGGAGTATGTGAACCGATGCGAGTTTGTGAACTCCGGTCGGCCCAGCACCAGGAATGTTGTGCACGAGGAGGTCGTGATGAGCTGGGACGAGTACCACCGCAAGACTGCAGTCATCGACGCCGTCCTGGACCGGGCGGCCGAGACGGGGCAGACCACCCTGCCGTACGTCGACGTGCCGGAGGCGTCGAATGTGTTCGCGTCCGAGTCGGACCTGGTTTCGGCGCTCGAGGCGAAATGGTCCGTCCTCTACCGGGGATTTCTCGAGCAAGAGGCGTTCGCCGGGGAAAGTACCGGAGCGAGCCCCGAAGAGATCGCCCGATCCGCGTGGGAGCGCGTCGACGACGCGGAGCCCGCTCTACGGCGCCTGATCGACCACAACTCGCCCCGCGGCGGCCCGACGCTCACCCGCGCCGCCGAAGATGTGCGGCTCGAGGCATCGGGAGGCGATGGAGGGCCGGCGCAGCGGTGGAGTGCCAACGTCGGAGGAGTAGCGGGGCCCAGCGGCGTCGGAGCCGAGGTCGGAGCGCTGCTCATTCTGCTCATGTTCGCGTTCGTTCTGTGGTCCCTCTATTGAATGCGGCTTCGCCGCCCGTGTGCCTTTGTGGCGGCTCCCACCGCCACAAAGGCACACCGGCGCGTCAGCGCACCACGGTGCGGGTGACGGCGACGATGGGCCCGACGACGACCTTTCCGTCGGGCGGGGTGTACCCGGGAACGACCGCGAGATCACCGGACAGGTCGGCGACTCGGACCTCGACTTCGTATGCGGGGCCGGTGGTTTCGAGATCCAGACGCACCTCGAGGCCGTCCGGGTTCTCGGTGGTGTAGAGGAACCCGAAGTCGGCACCCGGCTCGACGGCCGCGCCGTCGACGATCGCCTCCCGCACCGTCGCGCCCTCGACCCACAGGCCCAGGGTGGAAGCGCCGCGCGGGGAGGACAAACGCAACTGCAGCACGCGGCCACCGTCGATCTGCGCATCGTCGAGAACGTCGACCCGGGGCGGCTCGAGCGGAGCGATCGGTGCGGGACCGTGAGCCAGCGAAGTTCCCGGGCGCCAAGGGAAATAGTCGGGCAGCGGCGTGGGGGACTCGGTGAGCAGTTCGGCGCTCCAGTCGGAGCGCGGTCGATCCGGTGACGCCCACACCGCCTCACCGCGATCGGCGTCGAGCGAGTAGAACACCTCCTCCTGCCGCGGTGCGGTCGCGCCGGCACGGTTGGTGTAGCCGCCGAGCAGCGTGCACCCGACGACCGCGAACACGGTGAGTACCGCGATCGGGACGGCGCCCTCGTCCGGCAGGAGCGGGCCCGTCAGCGGCAGCAGGAGCGCGAACAGCACCGCGACGAACGCGCCGGCGAGCGGCGCTCCGAACGTCAGGCCGGCGTCGAACGAGGCGAGCACCGCCGGGACGGTGATGAGGGCGGCCGGTAGCAGCCCGGCGACCACCGCGACGGTCCGCCACCACGTCCGCCGCTGCGGAATCGCCTCGGCGACGAGCACCCCGAGCACGGCGGGGAGTGCGGGTAGCACCAGTGTGCTCGCGACCCCCATGAACGGCAGGGCCGCGAGCGCCAGGAGGGTGACGACCACCAGCGCACCGACCGCGAATGCCGGAGCACCGAATCGTCGGCGCACCGCCACGTACGCGGTGATGAGCACACCGACCGCGGCGACGACCGCGGCGAGTTGATAGAAGCCGGGCCGGTAGGGCTCGCTGATCGGGACGGAACCCAGACCGGGGACGACCCGCTGCGACAGCCACCAGGGCAGGAACGCAGCGCCTCCCGCCGCGACCGCGGCGACCAGCGCCACCCCGGTCGCCCCGCCGATCCGTCCGGCGGACGCGTCGCGGCGGCGGATCCGGACCACCGCCAGCACCGCGACCGCGACGGCGAGCACGAGGGTCAGCGCCACCTCCATCCACCGCGGGTAGTACAGCAGGCCCCACGGTGTGGTGGCGACGATGTCGGTGCCCGCGTCGAGCGCGGTCAGATCGGTCGCGCCGAGGGTGCGCGCGGTCGCGAGGGCGACGTCGCCCATCTGCTGCAGCGACGACCGGCTCAGGCGATCGGGTGTGTCGAGCGGCGTGTGGTAGTAGGCGCTGCCCCCGGCGATGGCGGTGTCGTAACCGTGGAGGCCCGCCTCGTCGAATCGGCGGAAGTCGGTGTCGTTGGGCAATGCCTCGAACGCCGTCTGCGTGAACGAGTCGGCCAGTGCGTCCGGTGCCTGCGCCAGGATGCGGACCAGGTCCGCGTTGGGGGAGGAGATCCGGAATGTCAGCGGCATCCCGGCATTACCCCGCGCCTCGTGGTTGAGCACCACCATCGGGCCCGGGAACGGGGGCGGCTGCGCCGTGAACAGCTGGGCGCCCAGCAGGCCCCGTTCCTCACCGTCGGTGACCAGAACCACGACGTTGTTGCGGGGCCGCTCGCCGTCGGTCAGGGCACGGGCCGTCTCGAGGACGGTGCCGATCCCGATGCCGTCGTCGGAGGCTCCGGGAGAGGCGGTCACGGTGTCGTAGTGCGCGGCCAGCACGACGGTTCCGGTGGGATCCGTGCCGGGCAGCGTCGCGACGACGTTGCTCAGCCGGGCGCCGCGCCGGGTGTGCGAATCGGTCGGTGAAAACCAGCCGGCGCCCTCCTGCACGCTGGTGTCCCAACCGAGGTCGTCGAGGACGCGCACCAGGTAGTCGCGCGTCGCGGTGTGGCCGGGGGACGCGAGCGGTCGCGGTTCGGCGGCGACGACGTCGATGTGGTCGGCGGCGCGCGCCGCGCTGAACCGGTCGGGTGGAGCGTCGGTGCCGAGCGGAGCGGCGGGATCGGGGACGACCGTGGCGGCGACCCCGACGAGGAGAACGACGAGCAGGCCCAGCACGTTCGGCAGGCGATCCATGCTGGGAGCGTAGCGGAGGAACAGCCGTACCCCCGGGCACTGGACCGGGGGTACGGCTGTAGCGGGAGGAGCGTCAGGAAGCGGGCGACCAGCTGTCCGGACCGAAGACCTCGTAGTGGATGTTCTCGGCCGGGATGTTGCGTTCGATCAGGGCCTCGCGCATCGACAGCATGAACGGCAGCGGACCGCACAGGTAGGCCTGGGTGTCGGGATCGAGCGGCAGGTCGCTCAGCTCGGCCCGACCGAGGCGGACGGTCGCGAGCGGCTGACGGGCACCGAGATCCTCGTACCAGCGGTGCACCTCGGCTCCGGGGATGCGTTCGACGAGCGTCGCCAGCTCCTGACGGTGCGCGTGGTTCGCGACGGACCGGTCTGCGTGCAGCACCGAGATCCGGCGGGCGTCACCGGTTTCCGCGAGATGCGAGAGCATACCGATCATCGGGGTGCAGCCGATGCCGGCCGACGCGAGGAACAGCGGTGCGTCGTTCTCGGTGAGGACCAGGTCGCCGAAGGGCGTGGTCACCTGAAGCTCGTCTCCCTCGAAGACGTTCTCGAACAGGTAGTTCGAGACCTCGCCGGCGGGGACGACGGTGCCGTCCTCGGTGGGCTGGGCGAGCACACGCTTGACGGTGATGCGCCAGTCCCCCTGCGACGGCGCGCTCGACAAGCTGTACTGGCGGATCTGGCGGGCACCGTCGGGAAGCTTGACGCCGACCGAAAGGTACTGTCCGGCACGGAAACCCGGAAGGGGAGCGCCGTCGAGCGAAGTGAGGACGAAGGAGACGGTGTCCGCGGACTGGTAGACGCGTTCGGCGACGCGCACGGTGCGCCACACGTCACCGGGAGCCACACCGGCGGACTTGTAGAGGTCGTCCTCCATCTTGATCAGGGTGTTGGCCATCAGCCAGTACACCTCGTCCCACGCCGCAGCTACCTCGGGAGTGACTGCTTCGCCGAGGATTTCGACGATCGCCTCGAAGAGGTGCTTGTGCACGATCCAGTACTCCTCGGGCTTGATGCCGAGCGACGCGTGCTTGTGGGCGATGCGGGACAGGACCGTCTCGACGCGGGCCGGATCGGGATCGAGCTGGAGGGTCGCGAACGCCGCGATGGAGCCGGCCAGTGCCTTCTGCTGCTCACCCTGCTTCTGGTTGCCGCGGTTGAACAGGTCGCGCTCGAGTTCGGGATGTGCGGCGAACATCTTCTTGTAGAACAAGGGGGTGATGTCACCGATGGCGGCACCCACGGCGGGCAGCGTCGCCTGGATCACTTCCTTGGATTCGGGTGAGAGCGGCATCGTAGGGCTCCGTTCTTGATGGTTCCGGGGAACGCGGTCGTACTTAGGGGCTGTTCAGACGGCAGGACGGGTGAGCTGCAGCAGTACAGGATTCTGTTGTGCTGTAGCAAGATCCGCGATTGTGACGGAGTCGAGTGCGGCGTAGAACGCTTCCTGCGCGTCGCGCAACGCCTTGCGAAGGCTGCAACCGGACCGTAGCGGGCACGGTTTCCCTCCCTCGCAGTCGACGACTTCGCCGTCGCCTTCGAGTTGCCGAGCCAGCCATCCGATGGAGGCGGACCGGCCGAGTTCGGTGATCGTCAGGCCGCCGCCGCGGCCGCGACGAGCGGTGACGACACCGAGCTCACTCAGGCGGGCAACCACCTTGGTGGTGTGTGCGTAGGACAGGTTCAGTTGCTCGGCAACATGTTTCGTGCTGGGCAGGCTGTCCTCTGCGGTGGCTGCCAGATGCATGACAACTCGCAGTCCGAGATCGGTGAACTGGGTGAGTTGCATGGACACAGACTAGATAATTTGCATCCGATATGACAATTTAATGTGACCCGGATCGCACAATCCATGTTTCCGCCGTATTCATCGTGCCGATCCGCTAGCGCTGCCGCCAGAGAAGTCCGGGCCCGATTCCGGCAGGACCAAAGTCCGTACCCGAGCCCGAGGTGGCGGGTTAGCCTCGGATCGTGACGCTTCCAGAAGGCAACAACCAGGTGGTCGTCGGTGTGGACGGATCGGCCGCCGCGACATCGGCGGTGCGCTGGGCCGCCGCGACCGCGGCGGCTCGCGAGCTCGTGCTCCGCATCGTCCACGTCATCGACTTCTCGCCGACCGGCTACGCCGGGGCGCCGTACGTCGAGTCCGCGAAGGTCTTCGAATGGGCCGAGGAGGACGGGCGGGTCATGCTGTCCGACGCCGTGGCCGCTGCTCGCGCGGTCGCCCCGGACGTGCGGATCGAGACCACGCTCGTGCCGGCCGGTGGATCGCACTGGTTCGTCGAGGAGTCCGAACGGGCCCGCATGATCGTCCTGGGTGCCTCCGGCAGCGGGCGGCTCGGGCAGGCCCTGCTCGGTTCCACCCCGATCGTGGTCGCGAGCCACGGGCACTGCCCGGTCGTGGTGGTGCGCGGTGACGAGCCCGACCCGACCGCGCCCGTCGTCGTCGGGGTGGACGGCAGCCCGGTCAGCGAGCGCGCCGTCGCCGCCGCGTTCGAGGAAGCCTCGCAGCGCGGGGTCCCGCTCGTCGCCGTCCATGTCTGGAGCGATGTCAAGGTGGGAACCTTCTCCGGGGCCGACCGGGCCGAGCTGCTCGACCCGCGGGCGTTCGAGGACAGCGAGCAGGTGCTGCTCGCCGAACGCCTCAGCGGCTACTGCGAGCGGTACCCCGATGTGGTCGTGCATCGCGAGGTGTACCTCGACGGACCGCGCATGCACCTGCAGGCGTGGAGCGAGAAGGCGCAACTCGTCGTCGTCGGCAGCCGCGGCCGCGGTGGCTTCACCGGCCTGCTGCTCGGTTCCACCAGCAACGGTCTGATCCGGGAAGCGCACTGCCCGGTGATGGTGGTGCGTCCCGCGAAAGCGTGAATTGCTGACGGTAGGGTTCGGGTGCACGGTTTCGACGAGTGCCCTACCGGGCGCCGCACGATTGGGGAGATGCATGCGCATCGGGATGGGATTGAACTACAGCGGCGGATTCGCCGAGACGGCGGCCGAGGTCGCAGACCTGGAGCGGGCCGGTCTCGACATCGTCTTCGTCCCGGAGGCGTACTCGTTCGACGCGGTCAGCCAGCTCGGCTACCTCGCCGCGAAGACCAGCCGGGTCGAGCTGGCGTCCGGCATCTTCCAGCTGTACACCCGGACCCCGAGCCTGACCGCGATGACGGCGGCCGGTCTCGACTTCGTCTCCGACGGCCGCTTCGTCATGGGGATCGGTGCCTCCGGCCCGCAGGTCATCGAGGGCTTCCACGGCGTCCCCTACGACGCGCCTCTCGGGCGCACCCGCGAGATCGTCGACATCTGCCGGCAGGTGTGGCGCCGCGAGAAGGTTCAGCACCAGGGCAGGTACTACCAGATCCCGCTGCCCGCCGACCGCGGCACCGGCCTGGGCAAGCCGCTGAAGATCATCAATCAGCCGGTGCGGGAACGCATCCCGATCGTCATCGCGTCGCTCGGCCCGAAGAACGTCGCGATGACCGCCGAGATCGCCGAGGGCTGGGAGCCGATCTTCTACTACCCGGAGAAGGCCGCCGAAGTCTGGGGTGACTCCCTCGCGAAGGGCAAGGCCAAGCGCGACCCGTCGCTCGGCGACCTCCAGATCTACACCACCCCGGCGCTGGCCATCGGCGAGGACGTCGACCACATGCTCGAATGGATCAAGCCGCACCTCGCGCTGTACATCGGCGGCATGGGCGCCAAGGGCAAGAACTTCTACAACGACCTCGCCGTCCGCTACGGCTACGCGAAGGAAGCCGAAATCATCCAGGACCTCTACCTGGCGGGCAAGAAGCAGGAAGCCGCCGCCGCGGTGCCCGACGATCTGGTGCGCGCCGTCTCGCTCATCGGACCGGAAGGCTATGTCCGCGAACGCGTCGCCGCATTCGCCGAATCCGGTGTCACCACCCTGTCGGTGACTCCGCTCGCCGCCGACAGCGCCGGCCGGATCCGCCTGATCGAGCAACTCCGGGCGATCTGCGACTGACAGACCCACCGAGTCAACATCGAGAAGAGGACACAGATGAGCGATCCCAAGCCGATCGTCGTGGCCGTCGACGGATCGGAAGCGGCAACCACCGCCGTGATCTGGGCGGCACGCACCGCCGCGGCCCGTGGCCTGCCGCTGCACATCGTCACCGTCGTGCACGTGCCGTCGTTCTACTACTCCGAGCCCTATCTCGCGCAGAGTTTCCATCAGGAGATGAAGGACACCGCGCGGGCACGGCTGGACAGCTCCGCAGTCCTGGCGCGGCAGACCGCCGAGGAGATCGGCCGTCCTCTCGAGGTGACCACCGCGCAGGTCGAAGGGAAGGTCGCGCAGACCCTCGTCGACCTGTCCGCCCATGCCCGGCAGCTCGTTCTCGGATCGCGTGGTCTCGGTGAGGTGAAGGGCCTGCTCGTCGGTTCGGTAACCCTCGCGGTCGCCGCGCACTCGCACGCACCGGTCGCGGTGGTCCGCGGGCGCACCCTCGACGGGGCACCGCCCGCCGAGGGGCCGGTCGTCGTCGGTGTCGACGGCTCCGAGTCCTGCGAGGCCGCCGTCGAGGTCGCGTTCGAGGAGGCCGCGGCACGACGAGCGACCCTCGTCGCCGTCAACGTGTGGAGCGACGTCAGCGTTCAGCCGTCGCTCGGTGCGGTGCCCGAGGATCCGCAGTGGAGCACCATTCAGACCGGGGAGGAAGTGGTGCTCGCCGAACGCCTCGCCGGGTTCCGGGAACGCTACCCGGACGTCGTGGTGGAACGCGTGGTCGCGCGGGACCGGCCGGTGCGGGTTCTGAGCGAATATGCCGAGACCGCACAGCTTCTCGTCGTCGGCACCCGTGGTCGCGGGGGATTCAAGGGCCTGCTGCTGGGTTCGACCAGCAACGCACTCATCCAGACCGCGGACTGCCCGGTGATCGTGGTGCGCCCGTACGACGCGCCGTGACCGGGTGACGGTTCGGTCCCGCCTGGTGGGGCCGAACCGTCACCCGAGTCGGGATTCGGCTGCGACTCAGCCGAACTCGTCGAGTCCCCGCTCGCGGAGTTGCGCCCACACGTCCGCCGGGTGCACCCCGCGGCGGATCGCGTCGTTCTCGATGAGAACTCCCAGCATCAGCGACGTCAGATACGCGGCGTCCTCCGCGCGTTCGGTCGCACAGCGGGCGCGCAGCCAGCCGGATGTGTTCTGCTGCTTGGCGTTTCGCGCCATCTCCAGGACCGCGTGGAACAGCTCGTCCGTCGGCTTGTCGGTCGGCGCGCTCACGCGTCGACCTTCTCTTCGCGCCTGGCCTGCCGGGCGAGTGCGCGGTCGCGGGACTCCTCGAACCGCACCGCCTGTGCCTCGAGGTCCACCAGGAACCGGTCGAGCTGCTCGCGCAGATCCTCACCGCGCGCACCGAAGTCGGTGCGTTCGAAGATCCGCCACTTGCGCAGCACCGGCTGCACGACGTCGTCGAGATGCTGACGCAGGTCGTAGATGCCGCCCTTGGCGATGAGCACCGCGTTGCGCCGGAAACCCGCCATCGACGCGCCCGGCATCTGGAAGTTGGTGAGAATCCGCACGACCGCCTCGAGGGCCTGGTCGGGTGCGATGTCGAGCGCCCCTTCGACGATGTTGCGGTAGAACATCATGTGCAGGTTCTCGTCCGCGGCCACCCGTGCGAGCATCCGGTCCGCGATCGGATCACCGCAGGCCTTGCCGGTATTGCGATGGGAGACGCGGGTCGCCAGTTCCTGGAAGGTCACGTACGACACCGAATCGAGCATCGACGTGGCGCCGGGCGCGAACCCGTTCGTCATGTGCTCCATCCGCGCGTTCTCGAGCGCCACCGGATCGACCCCGCGGGTGACCACCAGGTAGTCGCGCATGACGATCGAGTGCTTGTTCTCCTCGGCGGTCCACCGCCCCACCCACGTGCCCCACGCCCCGTCGAAACCGAAATGCTCGGCGATCTCGCGGTGGTACGACGGAAGGTTGTCCTCGGTGAGCAGATTGGTGATCATCGCGGCCTTCGCCGTCTCGCTGAGCGAGGACTGCTCCGGATCCCAGTCGACGCCGCCCAGCGCCGCGAAGTTCCGGCCGTCGTCCCAGGGGACGAAGTCGTGCGGATGCCAGTCCTTCGCCATCGCCAGGTGCCGGTTGACGTTCTCCTCGGCGACCGGCTCGAGTTCGCGGAGCAGTTCGATGTCCGTGAGTCGTCTTGTCACAGTGCGAATCCCTCGTCTCGGTGTCAGTATCCGATGCGCATGATCAGTTGCGGCCGTCCCGGCAGGGCGAGCCGCTCGGCGAACCGCGCCGCCGAGTCCTCGACGCGCAGGGGGTGGGTGAGGACCGACGCCGAGAGCCTGGCGTCGACCGCGGCCAGCCAGGCACGTTCGACCGCGATCCCCACCCGGATCAGATCGAGCGGCTCCGACGTGGCCGTGGTGAACACCAGCACCGACTCCCGGTCGATCGCCTCGGCGAGAGCGGTGGTGTTGGGAATGCCGGTGGTGACCAGCGCCTTGCCGGCGGCGCCACCCACATCCAGGCCGGCGTCCCAGTCGGTGACGACCTCCGCGCTGCCCTCGGGCTGCCAGTGCGACGTCCACGAGAACATCTCGCGCTGGTAGTGCGGGTTGCGGCGAACCTCCTCCGCCGAATAGGTCAGCGTGTCGGCCAGGACCGGCGCCTCGTCGGACGCCAGCAACCGCACCTGCACACCGGGTACCTCGGCGACCGCGGCCATCACGTCCGCGAGGGTCTCCGCCGCCACGGGAATCCGTGCGAACGATTCACGATGACTGCGGCGATGCGAGATCGCGGCATAGAAGCGCAGGTCGGAACCCGACGGGGGATGCGCCTCCACGGCGTCGACCCGCGCGATCAGCTCGGGTCGTTCCGGGTCCGGCAGGAGCGTGGTTCGAGTGCGCCAGCCCAGGACGCGGATGCCCAGTTCGAGGTTGGCCAGTGCCGTCCCGCACGAGATCAGCCGGTCCGGCCGCAGCGGATCGAGACCCGGTTCGGCGAACTCGAGCCGCTCGTCGAGTTCCGCGGAACGGCCCGGCAGGCGCAGGTTCCAGGGCTGGGTGTCGTGGATCGAGGGCGCCTCGATGACGGCGCGCGCGATGATCTCGGTGTCTCCGGTGGTCCAGGTGTCGCTCGGGACGGCCATGTCGAACTCCTCGTCTCGTCGGGCACCTCACGCAGGTCACGGATGTTTCCACGAGGATCGCTCGTCGCCGGTGCTGCGCGCAGCGGGCGAAGGTCCCGAAACCGTCGTCGAACGGCCCGACGTCGCCACGGTTGCACCGAACTGGGACGATGGACCCGACCGTGTGAAAGGAAGGTGGCTCCGATGCCTCGAGTGTTTCTCGTCGACGATCACGAAATCGTCCGGCGTGGTCTGGTGGACCTGCTGAGCAGCGTGCCGGATTTCACTGTCGTCGGTGAGGCGGCGTCGGTGGGGGAGGCGCTGGCGCGCATCCCCGGCAGCGGTGCCGAGGTGGCGGTGCTCGACGTGCGTCTGCCGGACGGCAACGGTGTCGAGTTGTGCCGTGAGCTGCGTGCGCGGATGCCGGAACTGCGGGCCCTGATGCTCACTTCCTACGCCGACGACGAAGCGCTGTTCGACGCGATCATGGCGGGCGCGTCCGGGTTCGTGCTCAAGCAGATCCTGGGCACCGACCTGGTCTCGGCGATCCGGACGGTCGGGGAGGGCGGGTCGCTGCTCGACAGCCGCGCCACCGCCGCGCTCATGGATCGCATCCGCGCCTCGCGGACCGCCGATCCGCTGGCAGAGCTGTCCGAGCAGGAACGTGCCGTCTTCGAACTGATCGGTGAGGGCCTGACCAACCGGGAGATCGCGGAGCGGCTGTTCCTGGCGGAGAAGACGATCAAGAACTACGTCTCGCGGCTGCTGTCGAAACTGGGCATGCAGCGGCGCACGCAGGCCGCGGTGCTGGCGACCGAACTGCGCAAGGAACGCGGGAACGGTCCCGCCTGACCGGGCCGACCCTGCCGGAGCGGCCCGGTCAGAGCGGCACCGTCCACAGCACGCGGGTACCGCCGTCCGGGCCGGGCCCGATGCTGCACTCGCCCGCGCACTGCTCGGCGCGGCGTTCCAGATTCGCCAGACCGCTGCGACGCGGGGTCGGCGGCAAACCCGTTCCGTTGTCGACGATCTCGATGGAGAACGTCTCGCCGGCGGTCACCGAGACGGTGATCTTGTCGGACTGCGAATGCCGCAGCGCGTTGCTCAGCCCCTCCCGCAGCACCGCCTCGGCGTGCGGGTGGATCCGGTCGGGGACGAGCGTGTCGATCGGCCCGACGAACTGCACGTTCGGGGCGACGGACGAGTGGATGCTCAGGTCGCCGACCGCGTCGAGCAGCCGCCGGCGCAGACTCGACGATGCCGCCGCGCCCGTGGTGTGCAGGTCGAAGATCGTGGTCCGGATCTCGCGCACGGTCCGGTCCAGCTGTTCCACCGCATGCTGGACCACTTCCGAGACCCGCTGGGGATCGGCACCGGGCACCATCGCACTCTGCAGGCTCATGCCGGTGGCGAACAGGCGCTGAATCACGTTGTCGTGCAGGTCCTGTGCGATCCGATCGCGATCGGCGAGGACGTCGAGCAGCCGCTTCTTGCGTTGCTGCTCGGCGAACTCGAGTGCCACCGCGGCGAGATTCGCCATCGATTCGAGGTGCGCGACGTCCTCGCTGCTCCACGGGTCGGTGCCGGGTGCCCGCGTCACGATCAGCACACCGGTGACGGGGGAGGTCGCCGACAACGGCAGCACCACCGCGCTGCCCGCAGTACCCGCGCCCGCCGACGGCAACCCCTCCAGAGTCTCGGTGCGCACCGGGCGCCGCGATCGAAGAGCTTCCAGCACAGGCGAATCGGTGAGATCGATGAGGACCGGACCGGTCGCCGGTGCGGCGGGTGACGCCGCGCGCACAGTGCCGTGCGAGCCGTCGACCAGGACGACGAAAGCACCGGCACCGCGCGCGAGGTCGCGGACCTGACCGGTGAGCGACCCGAGCGTTTCGTCGACCGACCCGCCGACGAGCAGGCGCGCGTTGATCGAAGCCATCGCGGCCAGCCAGCGTCCACGGGTGACCGAACCCTCGAACAACCGGGCGTTGTCGACGGCCATACCCGCCGAGGTCGCGAGGACCTTGATGATGACCTCGTCCTCCTCGGTGAACGCCGGAGCGCCCAGCTTCTCGGTGAGGTAGATGCTGCCGAACACCTTGCCGCGGATCATGATCGGCGTGCCGAGGAAGCTCTTCATCGGTGGATGGTTCGGCGGGAACCCGACCGAGGCGGGGTGCGTGGACAGGTCCCCCAGCCGCACCGGTTTCGGGTCGTTGATGAGCAACCCGAGGAGACCGCGGCCCTCCGGCAGGTGACCCATCCGGCTGCGCTCGGTGGGATTGATTCCCTCGTACACGAATTCGGACAGGCCACCGTCCGCGGCGCGGACCCCGAGCGCGCCGTAGCGGGCGTCGAGCAACGACACCGCGGTCTGCACGATGCGCTGCAGCATCGAATCGAGTTCGAGACCCGACCCCACCACCAGCACGGCCTCGAGCAGTCCGCGCAGCATGGCCGGGTCGGTGTCGGCGTCGTCGAGCCGGCTGCGCAGTTCGGACAGCAGGCTGTCGATGGGCTCGCTCACAGTGCCTCCTCGAGCAATTTCAGCACCGCGGCGACCGCCTCACCGGACGGGTCGGTTTTCGCGCGGCTCAGGTCGTGACCGGCGGCAGGCACCTCGACGAGCGCGGTCGCCGCCGGGATCAGCGTGGATGCCTCCAGCAGTTCGTCGACGGTCCCGAACGGGTCGCGGGCGCCGTGGACGAACACCGTGGGCACCGCGACGTCCGGCAGGTGCTCGGTGCGGGCCTTCTCGGGCTTGCCCGGCGGATGCAACGGATACGACAGCAGCATCAGCGCGTCGGCGATCTCCGGCTGCTCCGCGACGAGCATCGACGTCTGCCGTCCCCCGTAGGAGACACCGCCGAGCAGCAGCGGACCGTCGGTGCGGTCCCGCAGTGCGGCCGCGGCCGCGGCGACCCCGGCACGGTCCTCGGCCGCGCGCGACGGCTGCGGCGGACCCTTGGGATTGCGCCGGCGGAACGGCAGGTCGTACCGCAACGCGAGGAACCCGTGCTCGGCGAAACGGTCGCACACACGCTGCAGGATCGCGGCGTCGCTGGTGCCGCCGGCGCCGTGGGTCAACGCGACCGCGCCGCGCGGCGGGCCCTCGGGAACATGCAGGCTGCCGCGCACCGTCTCGGTGTCCACGAGTTCGACGCTCACACCCGATACCGTAGCCGTCCGCCCAAATCGGACTCGGGCGATGTCACCGTCGTCGATCACGTCCCGGTGTCGGCGGCTCCGGAGGTGCGGGTGGGGTCGCGCAGCACCCTCGTCCAGACCCGGTGCAGCATCCCCGCGAACACCAGGACCCAGGCAACGACCGCGACCCATAGTTCGACGGCACCGACCATGCCGACGAGGGGCAGCTCGTCGGCGCGCCCGAGGTAGATCCCGGCGACCGCGTACATACCGAGCGGGAACACGATCGACCACAGCGACGAGTCGTAGGTCAGCGGAACCCGGTGGGTGCGGTGACGCCACCAGCCCGCCGCGATCAGCGGCGGGAAGAGCCAGGTCGCGAATGCCCAGATCACGACGGCCAGGCCGGCGATCAGTCCGCGGGTGGCCTCGACCATGGGTGCGTCGGCCATCTCCACAATGCGGGAGCCGGCCACCACGGTGATCGAGCACGCGCCCATCGACACCCAGTAGGGGGCCGTCAGTTCGGTCGGGCGCAGCGGATACTGCAGGAGTCGTGCCGCCACGAAGATGCCGGCCGCGGCGTAGAGGAACAGGCCGACGCCCCACGTGAAGACGGCCACCGCCGCGAGCAGCCGTTCGAAATCGCGGTACACCGGTTGCAGGGTGGCCGCGGCGATCGCGACGGATTCGCTCGCGACCACCCAGACGAACCAGGTGCCGTTGGCCTTCGCGAGCACCGGGCGCTGGGTGGTGCCGAGGACCGCCGTCCACGGAATCACGTAGCCGAGCACCAGCCAGGTGACGGCGGCGACGACGAGCAGCACCGCCGCGGTCGAATGCCAGCCCTCGGTGATCAGGCGGATTCCGAGGACGTTGCTGCCCGCGATGAAGGTGAAGAACCCGAACGCGCGGCCCGAGTCGGCCAGGTCTGCGCGCATCTCGTGCCGGAACACGATCAGCCGCCACAGCGACAGCACCACCAGCACCGCGTACCCCGCGGCCGCGACGACCAGTACGGCCGTCGACGCCACCGAGTGGCCCTGCAGGTGCAGCCCGATCGAGACGATGCCGGCGGCCATGACGAACGCGAAGTAACCGGGCGAGAGCGCGCGGACCGAGTCGCGCATCCGAGTCGAGATGTCCACCTCGTGCAAGCTACTTCAGTAACCGGGACAGTTTCCGGTCCGCGAGGATCTTGCCGCCGGTCTGACAGGTCGGGCAGTACTGGAAGGACCGTTCCGAATACTCGACCTGGCGGACGGTGTCGCCACACATCGGGCACGGCAGGCCCGTACGCGCGTGCACCCGCATCCCGGACCGTTTCTCGCCCTTCAGGCGCGCGGCGTCCTGTCCGACCGACCGCGCGACCGCGTCGGTGAGGGTCGCGCGCATCGCGTCGTGCAGGGTGTGGATCTGGTCCTCGGTGAGGCGGCCCGCGGTCGCGAAGGGCGACAGGCGTGCGGTGTGCAGGATCTCGTCGGAGTAGGCGTTGCCGATCCCGGCGAGGACGGACTGGTCGACCAGGACGGTCTTGAGCCTCGACGTGCTGCCGTGCAGCAGCGTCGCGAGGTCGTCGGCGGTGACGTCCAGCGCGTCCGGGCCGAGCCGTGCGATGCCGGGCACCCGCTTCGGGTCGTCGACGACCCAGACGGCCAGCCGCTTGCGGGTACCGGCCTCGGTGAGGTCGACGGCGGGGGTCGTCGCGTCGGGGGTGAACAGGTGGATGCGGAGGGCGAGCGGTCCCTTGCCGGGGCGGGGTGGTGTGGGGGACGGGTCGTCGATCCAGCGCAGCCACCCGGCTCGCGACAGGTGGGTGACGAGCGCGAGGTCGCCGCAGTCGAGGCACAGGAACTTGCCGAAGCGGCGCGCGCCGGTGATGTCGCGGCCCTGCAGGGCCGTGATCGGCGGGTCGGCGGTCTGCAGCACGCTGATCGACGCGACGTCGATGCGGCCCACGACCGATCCGACCGCGTGCTCCCGCAGGAACCCGGCCAGCGCCTCCACCTCGGGGAGTTCGGGCATGGGTGCAGCCTACGGCTGCCCGTGTCCATTTGTGGCGGCTCGAGCCGCCCAAAAGGCACACGGGCGGCGAAGCCGCGCATACGGCTGTCGGCGGCGCCGCCTAAACTTGCCGGCGTGACTGTGCCGACCCCGTACGAAGACCTGTTGCGCCTCGTCCTCGAGACCGGCACCCCGAAGGCCGACCGCACCGGGACCGGGACGCGCAGCCTGTTCGGGCATCAGATGCGCTTCGACCTCGCACAGGGATTCCCGCTGATCACCACGAAGAAGGTGCACCTCAAGTCCATCGTGTACGAGCTGCTGTGGTTCCTGCGCGGCGACTCGAGCGTGCGGTGGCTGCAGGAGCACGGCGTCACCATCTGGGACGAATGGGCCGACGCCGACGGCGAGCTCGGACCCGTCTACGGCGTGCAGTGGCGGTCCTGGCCGACCCCGAGCGGCGAACACATCGACCAGATCAGCCAGGTCCTCGAGACGATCCGCAATAACCCGGATTCGCGGCGCATGATCGTCTCCGCCTGGAACGTCGCCGACCTCGACGACATGGCGCTGATGCCGTGCCACGCGTTCTTCCAGTTCTACGTCGCCGACGGCAAGCTCAGCTGCCAGCTCTACCAGCGCAGCGCCGACCTGTTCCTCGGCGTGCCGTTCAACATCGCCAGCTACGCACTGCTCACCCACATGGTGGCGCAGCAGACCGGCCTCGAGGTCGGCGAGTTCATCTGGACCGGCGGCGACTGCCACATCTACGACAACCACGTCGAGCAGGTCACCGAGCAGCTCGGGCGCGAGGCCTACGAGTACCCGACGCTGAAGCTGAACCGCCGGGATTCGCTGTTCGACTACGAGTTCGAGGACGTCGAGGTCGTCGGCTACCGGCACCATCCGGCGATCAAGGCGCCGGTGGCGGTGTGACCGGGACGCTGACCCTGATCTGGGCGCAGGCCCGCGGCGGCGTCATCGGACGGGACGGGACGATCCCGTGGCACATCCCGGAGGACATGGCGTTCTTCAAGGAAGCCACGATGGGGTTGCCCGTCGTCATGGGACGGCTCACCTGGGATTCGCTGCCTGCGAAGTTCCGGCCGCTGCCGGGCCGGCGCAACATCGTCGTCACCCGCAACCCCGACTGGACCGCCGACGGAGCAGAGGTCGCCGGCAGCGTCGAGGCGGCACTGGGCCTCGTCGACGGAACCGACGCCGCCGTCATCGGTGGCGGCCAGATCTACGCGCAGGCGATGCCGCACGCGACGCGGCTGCTGGTCACCGAGGTCGATCTCGACGTGGACGGTGACGCCGTCGCCCCCGAGATCGGACCCGGGTGGATGATCACCGAACAGGGCGAATGGCAGCAGTCCCGTTCCGGCGTCCGGTTCCGCTGGGTCGGGTACTCGCGAACCTGAGACCGCGCCCGCGGGGTGGGCCATACTGCGAACATGGACAAGCTCTCCCTCACCGCCATGGCCCGGCAGCAGCTCAAACTCGCGGCGTCGTCGAGCAACGGGCGCAGTTCGCAGACCGTGCTCGGCGGTCACACCAAGCACCTTCGGCAGACGGTGATCGCGCTGCTCGCCGGACACGAACTCGGCGAACACGACAGCCCCGGGGAGGCGACCATCCAGGTCCTGTCCGGGCAGTTGTCGCTGATCGCGGGGGACCAGTCCTGGAAGGGGTCGGCCGGGGATTTCCTCGTGATTCCCCAGACGCGGCACAGCGTGGCCGCCCTCGAGGACGTGGCGTTCCTGCTGACCGTGGCGAAGTGATCCGCTAGGGGGACACGGGCTGTCCGGGAGCGCGGTAGCCCGCGTAGCCCTCCCAGGCGAGCCGGCGTTCACGCCGCGGATCGTGTTCCACCCGGGTCGGCACGTCGAAGATCGTCGTCGCGCGGTCCCGCCCGTCGTACTGCGGCCACGACGGCAACGGCTCACCGTGCCGTGCGAAGTGCAGCCACTGCCGTTGCACGGCGTCGCTGACCAGACGCAGCCCGCGGCGACCCCCGAGCGCCGTGTACGCCCGGCCCAGCGGGGTGTCCACCTGGTCGAACACCGACAGCAGTTCCACCGCGTGCGTCGCATCGAACCCGGACACGCGTGCCAGCCGGGGCGCGAAGTCGAAGCGATAGCTGTAGGTGGGCGCGAACCGCGAATGAGCCTGCGCGATCTGGATCGACGGGTACCAGAAGGTGAGGTCGCCGCCGAGATCGACCGCGGCACGTTCGCCCGGATAACCGGGATAGGCCGACACCACGCGGTCGCGGGCCGCTTCGTCGGTGAGCGCGAACATCCGGTCGATGCGGTCCGGGTTCGTCGGCAATGCGTCGAGGAAACGCGGGAACAGGGCACCTTCCCGGTCGTTGGTGCCGATGATCAGCGGAACCCGGTGCGCCGCACCCGATTCGTACGCTTCGAGCGGGTGGGTGGGCAGGAAGTCGCCGTCGACCACCGGGCCGAAGACGTGCAGGCCGGGGGAGGCGTGCAGCGTCTCCCGGGACAACCGGTTCCCGGCGCGGCCGAGTTCGGCGGGCGACGCGGCATCGAGCGCGGTCGCCGCGGAATCCGGGTCGGCGCCGAGCAGTTCGACGAAACGCGCGGCCCACTCGGCGGCACGCGGCGCCTCGACGACGAGATTCGGTGCGGAACTCTGCGCGATCGCCTGCGCGAACAGGCCGCGCGCGGCGGGGGTCGCCAGCAGAGTGGTGACCGCGTTGCCGCCCGCGGACTCGCCGAAGACGGTCACGTTGCCGGGGTCGCCGCCGAACGCGGCGATGTTGCGCTGCACCCATTCGAGGGCGGCCACCTGGTCGCGCAGCCCCAGATTGGAGTCGAATTGCCGGGCCGGGGTGGAGAACGACGAGAGATCGAGGTAGCCGAGGCTGCCGAGCCGGTAGTTGAGCGACACGTAGACCACGTCGCCGCGGCGCACCAGTGACTGTCCGCCGTAGAGCGACAGTGCACTCGTGCCGAGCGTGTAGGCACCGCCGTGCACGAACACCATCACCGGGCGCGGCGTCGCCAACCGGGCGGCGGGAGCGATGACATTGAGGGTCAGGCAGTCCTCGCTGATCGCCAGGCGTTCCCGGCTGCCGGTGAAGGCGCCTCTCGGGGCCTGGCACGCCGCATTGCCGAAGCGCGTCGCGTCGAGTTCCCCGGTCCACGGCTGCACCGGCTGCGGCGCCCGCAGCCGCAGCGGGCCGACCGGCGGCTGCGCGTACGGGATGCCCCGCCATGACAGGAGGTCGCCGACGCGGCTGCCGCGGACCGCGCCGTCGGCGAGTGTGACGAGGGTCTCGGGCGTCATGAGCGCAACTGTACGTGACGGGCCGTCACAGCTGCCCGTGTTCGCCGTCCCACGGTCACCAGGGCCGGGCCTCGAGGCCGCGATCCGCGAGTTCGGCATCGGCGTACACGCGCAGGGTCGCCGCGTCCGGGAACCGATCGGTGTCGAGCGCGACGAGCGAGAGCGTGTAGTGCCCGCCGAGCCTGCACAGGTAGGCCGACAGATGTGTCGACGTGGTTGCCCGGGGTGCGGGCAGGCCGGGGTGCATCGCCCGTGCGGCGAAACCCACGGTGCGGTGCGGTCCGAACGTCGTGAGGCTCTCGGGGATCGGTCCGATGTTGGAACACAACACGTCTCGCTCGCCGGCACCCGCCGCGAGCCGCGCGGCCAGCCGGTCGGGGACGAGTTGCAGGATCTCGTCGGGGATGCCGTGGGGAGCGCCTTCGGGCGGTCGCCGGTACGCCTCGCGTGCGGCCTCGCGGATCTGCGCGGGGCTGTCCGCCGGCCCGACGACGACCTCGGTGGTCGTCACGCCGTTCGCGGCGGTCCCGGCGTTGCGGGAGTCCACCGGCACCGCGATCCGCACGGGTGAGGGCACCCCGGCGTGACGGGCGATGCCCGCGCCGACGGCGAGGAACAACGTATTGGGGGTGCCGCCGTCGGCCTCGGCCGCCCGGTCCCATCGTGCGGCGTCGATGTCGAGCAGTGCCGT